>NZ_BAAALT010000008.1:0-69315 GCF_039528515.1 Luedemannella flava | reverse complement strand
CTGGTGACTCCAGGCGCCCTGAGCCCCGCCACATGTGAGCAGTTGGCGAGCCTGCAGACGCCACCACCCGCCACGGAGCGGCCCTCTGGCGGGGGCGGGGACGGCACGGACTGTCCGAGTCGACGCCTTGACGGGCGCGGGAGTCGTCCCCTTCGCGGGACGCGTCGGGGCTAGCGGCGTCCCGGCAGGTGGCAGGCGGCTCGGGTGAGGAGGGCCAGGGCGTAGGGGAGGTCGTGGCGGAGGTAGCGGCCCGCCAGGCGGCCGGGCTCGCGGGCCAGGCGGTGCGCCCATTCGAGGCCGCCGCGGCGCATCCAGGTTGGGGCCCGGCGCTGGTCGCCGTCAACGAAGTCGATGGCCGCCCCGCAGCCGAGGAACCAGGCGTGCGGCAGGTCCGGGGCCAGCATCTCGATGACGCGCTCCTGCTTGGTGAAGCCCAGCCCGACGAAGACGAGGTCCGGCCGCGCGTCCACGACGGAGGTGCGCAGCCGCTCGCACGCGAGCGGATCGTCGAGGAACCCGAACGGCGGGCTCACCGCCCCGGCGACGACCAGCCCGGGGTAGCGCGTGGTCAACACCGCCGCGGCACGTCCCGCTCCGCCCGGCAGATGGATCGCCGCCGACCAGTCCCGGACCGCGTCGGCGTCGCCGGCCACGACGCCGCCCACGACGCCGGCCGCGACACCACCCCCATCGGAGGCCACGACACCAGCCCGGTCGGCAGCCGCGATATCAACCAGGTCGCCGACGGGCCCGCGCGCCGGTGGGACGCCGCCGACGAGCATGATCCGGCGGCCGTCGATGGCGCAGGCGGCGCTGAGCGACCAGATGAGGTCGGCGCCGGCCACGCGTTCGGGCAACTGCTGGTCGCGGCCGTGGCTCAGGCGGCTGGCCCAGACGACGGGCATGCCGTCGGCGACGACGAGGTCCGCGTCGTTGATATAGGCGCGCAGGGTCGCGTCGCGGGCGGCGAGGCGAAGGATGTCCACGTTGGGCGTGATGACGCGGCCGCCGGTGCCGGCGCGCAGGGCGGCGCGGACGTGGGCGACGACGCCCGCCTCAGTGATCACGTCGAAGTCGACACCGCCGACCGTCACCCGTCCGGGGGTTCGCGCAGCAACGCGCAATGAAGCAGACATTTCGCCTCTACTCGGGCAATCGTTCGTTATGTGACTTAGAACGAGAATGGGGGTGGCCGTGGTACGCGTCCTCTTCCTCGGCGGTCTCGGGCGCAGCGGCACCACCCTGCTCGAACGCGTCCTCGGCTGCCTCCCCGGCGTGTGCACCCTCGGCGAGGTCGTGCACCTGTGGCGCCGCGACCTCCTCGACAACGAACGGTGCGGCTGCGGCCGCCCGTTCTCGGCCTGCGACTTCTGGCGCGAGGTCGGCGACCGGGCGTTCGGCGGCTGGCACCGGGTGGACCCGCACCACGTCCTGCGCCTGCAGGACCGGGTCGAGCGCACCCGCCACATCCCGAAGCTCGCCGGCCGCACGTGCGACAACCAGGTGCGGGAGTACGCCGACCAGTACGCCCGCGTCTACGCTGCCGCCGCCGCGGTCACCGGGGCCCGGGTGGTGATCGACTCCTCCAAGCACGCCAGCCTCGCCTACTGCCTGCGCCACGCCCCGGACATCGACCTGCGCGTGGCACACGTCGTGCGGGACGCGCGCGGTGTGGCGTACTCATGGACAAAGACGGTGACCCGCCCGGAGAGCGACGGGCGGGAGACGATGACGCGGTACTCTCCCAGCCGCGCGGCACTCCTGTGGAGCGCGCACAACGCGGCCTTCGGGCTGCTGGGCGCGCGGGGGACGGCCGTGCGGCGGTTCCGCTACGAGGAGTTCGTGGCCGACCCGCGGGGGACGAGCCTCGCCATCGCCGCCTTCGCGGGCCTGGACCTGCCCGCCGACGCCCTGGACTTCCTCGCCGAGGGCGCCGACGGGGTGGTGCACGCCGACCTGCCGGCCACGCACAGCGCCGCCGGCAACCCCATGCGCTTCCGCACCGGACCGGTCGAGGTGCGCGCCGACGACACCTGGCGCACCGCCCTGCCCCCGAACCAGCGCCGCCTCGTGGCCGCGATCGCCGCCCCCCTGCACGGCGCGTACGGCTACCCGATCACGGGACGCCGGACGTGACCTCGATCCTGCCGCGGCACCTCACCATCCCGGCGCCGCGGCACGTCGACTGGCCGTCCGTCGGGGTGGTCATCCCGACCCGCAACCGCCCGCAACTGCTGCGCCGGGCCCTGCGCTCGGTGCTGACCCAGGACTATCCCGGGCCGCTGCGGGTATTCATCGTGTTCGACCAGGCCGAGCCCGAGTTCGACCTGCACGCCGGCGGCGACCGGCCGGTCACGGTGCTGTCCAACCTGCGTACCCCGGGCCTCGCGGGCGCCCGCAACCGCGGCATCCTGGCCGCCACGGACACCGAGATGATCGCCTTCCTCGACGATGACGACGCCTGGCTGCCGGGCAAGCTGACCGCCCAGGTGTCGGCGGTCCGCGCGCGACCCAGCACGCTGTTCTCCACCTGCGCGATCGAGGTGGAGTACGGCGGCCGGCGGGTGCCCCGGCTGGCCGGCGTGCACGAGGTGGCCGTCGACGACCTGGCCCGCTCGCGGATGGCGATGCTGCACTCGTCGGGCTTCCTCATGCGCCGCGAGGCGATCGTGACCGACCCGGCGCGGGGCGGCATCGGCCTCGTCGCCGAGGACGCCCCGGGCAGCCAGAACGAGGACTGGGACCTGCTGCTGCGGGCGGCCCGGCTGTCCCCGATCCTGCACCTGGACATCCCACTCGTGCGGGTGCTGTGGGGGCGCAGCTCACTCTTCGCCCAGGAGTACGCCACAAAGATCTCCTCGCTGCGGTGGATGCTGGCCAGGCACCCGGAGATCGGGGCGACCCCGCCCGGCGCGGCGCGCGTCTACGGGCAGATGGCCTGCTGGGAGGCGGCGCAGGGGAACCGGACGGAGGCCCTGCGGTGGGCCCGGGCGGCGATGCGCAACAACTGGCGGGAGCCGCGCGCGGCGATCGCCCTGGCGGCGGCCAGCGGTCTGGTCCGGGTGGAGCGGGTGCTGCACGCCCTGCACCGCATGGGGCGCGGTATCTGAGCCTTGTCCGCCCCTCCCCCGTGCGATAGTGTGCGGAACTGTTCGGTTGTGTGCGATCGCTGGGGAGGGCGTCACCGTGCCGGCCATCATTCCGCGCGTCACCGGCCTCTGCTACGGCGGCGACTACAACCCCGAGCAGTGGCCCGAGGACGTCTGGGTCGAGGACGTCGCGCTGATGCGCGAGGCCGGCGTCACGCTGGCCACCGTCGGCGTGTTCAGCTGGGCGTGGCTGCAGCCCGCGCCCGACCGCTGGGAGTTCGGCTGGCTCGACCGGGTGCTCGACCTGCTGCACGCCGGCGGCATCGCGGTCGACCTGGCCACCGCCACGGCCTCCCCGCCGCCCTGGTTCAGCACCGCGTTCCCTGCCAGCCTGCCGGTCACCGCGGACGGCCGGGTCCTGCACCACGGCAGCCGCCAGGCCTACTGCCCCTCCTCGCCGGACTACCGCGCCGCGGCACTGACCCTCGTCGAGCGGCTGGCCGGGCGCTACGGCGACCACCCGGCGCTCGCCCTCTGGCACCTCAACAACGAGTTCGCGTGCCACGTCCCCGCCTGCTTCTGCGACACGTCGGCGGAGGCGTTCCGGGGCTGGCTGCGCGAGCGCTACGGCACCGTCGAGGCGCTCAACGACGCGTGGGGCACCGCGTTCTGGTCCCAGCGCTACGACGACTGGTCCGAGATCATCCCGCCGCGCGCCACCCCCGCCCAGCACAACCCGGCCCAGGCGCTCGACTTCCGCCGGTTCAGCTCGGCCGAGGTGCTCTCCCTGTGCGTCGCCGAGCGCGACCTGCTGACCCGGCTCACTCCCGGCGTCCCGGTCACGACCAACCTCATGCCCACCTTCACCGGGCTCGACCACTGGGCGTGGGCACCCGAGCTGCGCGGCGAGGGCCGGCTCGTGTCCACCGACCACTACGTGATGGGCGACCACCCCGCGTCGCCGGCCGCCCAGATCGCCTTCGCGGCCGACGTGTCCCGCTCGCTCGCCGCCGGCCCGTGGCTGCTGATGGAGCACTCCACCAGCGCCGTCAACTGGCAGCCCCGCAACTTCGCCAAGCCGCCGGGCCGGCTGGTGCGCGACGCGCTCGGGCACGTGGCCCGCGGCAGCGAGGGCGCGATGTATTTCCAGTGGCGCGCCAGCGTGAGCGGCGGGGAGCGCTGGCACTCGGGCATGGTGCCGCACGCCGGCACCGACAGCCGGATCTGGCGCGAGGTCGTCGAGCTGGGCCGGCACCTGCGCGCGCTCGCCGACGTCGACGGCGCGACCGTCGCCGCCCCCGTGGCGATCCTGCTCGACTACGAGTCCCACTGGGCGCAGGAGCAGGGTTCCCAGCCGAGTGCGGACATGACCTGCTTCGACGAGATCGCCCGCTGGCACCGGGCGCTCTGGCGCGCGGGCATCGCCGCCGACGTCGCGCACCCGGAGGCCGACCTCAGCCGCTACCCGGTCCTGCTCGCCCCGGCGCTGTACGCGCTGAGCGACGCGGGCGCCGCCAACCTGACCGGGCGCGTGGCCGCCGGCGCGCACCTGCTCGTCGGGCCGTACTCGGGCGTGGTCGACGAACACGACCGGGTGCGCACGGGCGGCTACCCGGGCGCGCTGCGCGACCTGCTCGGCGTGCGGATCGAGGAGTTCTACCCGCTGCCGGCCGGCGCGACCGTCGCGCTGACCGACGGCGCGCACGGGCACGTGTGGTCGGAGCTGGGCCGCGCCAACGACGCGCGGGTCCTCGCGGCGTTCGCGGAGGGCCCGGTCGCCGGCTCCCCCGCCCTGACCCGGCGCCGCCACGGCGCGGGCACGGCGTGGTATGTGGGCACCCGCCTGTCCGACGGCTTCCTCGGCGAGCTGCTGGCCGACGTGACCGCCGGCGCCGGGGTGACGCCGACGCTGCCGGGCACGCCGCCGGCCGTCGAGGCGGTCCGCCGCTCCCACCCGGACGGCACGTCGTTCCTGTTCCTGCTCAACCACGGCGACGAGCCCGCCACGGTCCCCGCCGCCGGCGAGGACCTGCTCACGGGCGGCGTCTGGGCCGGCCCGACGCAGGTGCCCGCCGGCGGCGTCGTGGTGCTGCGCGAGGCGGCGGCAGCGGCTCCCCTGAGCCAGGTGCCCGCCCAGGCCCGGCCGGCCGCCGTCGAGGCGGCGTGATGCTGGCGGCGCAGCGGCAGTCCGCGATCCTCGACCGGGTGCGGCGCACCGGGTCGGTCCGGGTCGCCGAGCTGGCCGCGGAGCTCGCCGTCTCCGAGATGACGATCCGCCGCGACCTCGACGTCCTCGACGAGCGCGGCCTGCTGTCCAAAGTGCACGGCGGGGCGACGACCGCCGGGCCGGGCGCCACGCACGAGCCCGGCTTCGCGGCGAAGTCGGTGCGCCAGCGCGCCGAGAAGGCCGCCATCGCCGCCCGCGCGGCGTCGCTCGTGCGCCCCGGCACCGCCGTGGCGCTCTCCGCCGGCACGACCACGGCCGCGCTGGCCGGGCTGCTGCGCCGGGTGCCGGACCTGACCGTGGTGACCAACTCGATCCCGGTGGCCGACGCCCTGCGGCCGGACGGGTCGGTCGACCCGGCCGAGCCCGGCGACGTCCTGATCGACACGACCGCGCAGGTGGTGCTGACCGGCGGCGTGCGCACCCGCTCGGACGCGCTGGTCGGCCCCGTCGCCGTGACCGCGATCGGCGGCCTCCATTGCGACGTGCTCTTCCTCGGCGTGCACGGCATGAGCGAGCGGGCCGGCTTCACCACGCCCAACCTCATGGAGGCCGAGACCAACCGGGCGCTGGTCGCCGCCGCCGGCCGCCTCGTCGTGCTGGCCGACCACACGAAGTGGGACACCGTCGGCATCTCCACCATGGCCGCGCTGCGCGACGCGGACGTCCTCATCACCGACTCCGGGCTGCCCGACGCCGCCCGCGACACCCTCGCCGCCGAGGTCGGCGAGCTGATCATCGTAGGAACAACATGAGACGCACCGTCACCACCCTCGCCGACGGACGCGAGCTGATCTACTTCGACGAACCCGACGCGTCGGGGGCGTACCCGGCCGAACGGGCGTCCGTCGTGGACACCAGGCCGCTCGACCCACGTCCGCTCGCCTCGCAGCTGCGCTACGACCCGCTGCTGGACGAGTGGGTGGCCATCGCCGCGCACCGGCAGACGCGGATCTTCCTGCCGTCCAGCGACGAGTGCCCGCTGTGCCCGTCGACGCCCGCGCACGCCAGCGAGGTGCCGGCCGCGAGCTACGACGTGGCGGTGTTCGAGAACCGGTTCCCGTCGTTCAGCGACAACCCGGCCGAGGCCGATCTTGCGACGGACGCGCAGATCACCCCGCTGACGCCCGTGCGTCCCGGCGGCGGGCGCTGCGAGGTCGTCTGCTTCACCTCCGAGCACACGACCAGCTTCGCCGAGCTGAGCCCCGCCCGCGCGCGCACGGTCCTCGACGCGCAGGCCGACCGCACCGCCGCGCTGTCGGCGCGCGACGACGTCGAGCAGGTGTTCTGCTTCGAGAACCGGGGCGTCGAGATCGGCGTGACCCTGCACCACCCGCACGGCCAGATCTACGGGTACCCGTTCGTGACCCCGCGCACCCGCACGATGCTGGACTCCGCCGTCCGCTACGCGGCCGCCCACAACGGCGCCAATCTGTTCGGCGACATCCTCGCCGCCGAGCGGGCCAGCGGCGAACGCGTGGTCCTCGCCGACGATCACTGGACGGCGTACGTGCCGGCGGCCGCCCGGTGGCCGTTCGAGGTGCACGTCGTCCCCCACCGCCAGGTGCCCGACCTGCCCGCGCTCACCCACCCCGAACGGGACGCGTTCGCCGGGCTCTACCTGCGCCTGCTGCGCGCCTTCGACGGACTGTTCAGCGTCCCGATGCCGTACATCTCCGCGTGGTACCAGGCGCCGGTGCGCTCCGCCCGCGAGCTGGCGTGGCTGCACCTGCAGCTGTTCAGCATCCGCCGGGCCGCGGGCAAGCTGAAATACCTGGCCGGCTCGGAGTCGGCCATGGGTGTCTTCATCAACGACGTGCGACCCGAGGAGGCCGCCAAGATGCTGCGCGAGGCGCTGCGATGACCGCCCCCGAGGATCGCGCCCGGTCCGCCTTCGCCCGCGAGTTCGGCGTCGGGGCCGACCTCGCCTGGGCGTCGCCCGGTCGGGTCAACCTCATCGGCGAGCACACCGACTACAACGGCGGGTATGTGCTGCCCTTCGCCCTGCCGCTGCGCACGGCCGTCGCGGCGGGCCGGCTCGACCGTCGCGAGTGGACGGTGTGGTCCGAGGTGGGCCGGGCGCCGGTGACCTTCAGGGAGGCCGACCTCGAACCAGGCAAGGTGACCGGCTGGGCCGGTTACCTCGCGGCGGTCGTCTGGGCGCTGCGCGACGCGGGTATCGACGTGCCCGGCGCGCGCCTGGCCGTCGCGTCCGACGTGCCGCTGGGGTCCGGGCTGTCGTCCTCGGCCGCCCTGGAGTGCGCGGCGCTCGGCGCGCTGCTCGACCTCGCGGGCGCCGACCTGCCGCTCGACGACTGGCCGGCGCTGGCCCAACGCGCCGAGAACGTGTACGTGGGCGTGCCCTGCGGGATCATGGACCAGGCCGCGTCGTCGTTGTGCCACGACGGGCACGCCCTGTTCCTCGACTGCCGGTCGTTGGCCACCGAACAGGTGCCGTTCACGATCGCCGACGAGGGCCTCTCCGTCCTCGTGGTCGACACGCGCGCCCCCCACCGGCACGCCGACGGGGAGTATGCGGCCCGCCGTCGGACGTGCGAGGCGGCCGCCGCGCGGCTCGGCGTCGACCTGCTGCGCGAGGTCACCGACCTCGGCAAGGCCCTCGACATCCTGGCCGACGACGAGGTCGCGGTGCGGCGGGTCCGCCACGTCGTCACGGAGGACCAGCGCGTACTCGACACGATGGCGCTGCTGCGTGCCGGTCGGGCGGCCGACATCGGCGGGTTGCTCACCGCGTCGCACGCCTCGCTGCGCGACGACTACGAGGTCACGGTCTCCGAGCTCGACGTCGCGGTCGAGGCGGCGCTCGCGGCCGGCGCCCTGGGCGCCCGCATGACGGGTGGCGGCTTCGGCGGCTGCGTCATCGCGCTCGTCCGCACGGAATCGGCCGGCGCGGTGGAGGCGGCCGTCACCCGCGCGTTCGCGGAGCACAACTTCCGGGCTCCCGCGGCGTTCGTCGCCGCTCCCAGCGCCGGAGTGACCCGCGTATAGGCAGTAGCGGTCCGGGGCGGTCGGCGCGTTCGCGCCGGCCGCCCTTTCGTCGTCCGGCCGACACAGTTGTCGATTGACGACATATATAGATGGCCGATAGCTTGGTGGTATGACACCGCTCCAGGAGCCGACGTTCTTTATGCTCGCGGCACTCGCCAGCGAGTCCCTGCACGGATACGGCATCATCCAGCGGGTCGCGGAGCTCTCCCACGACCGTGTCAAGCTGCGCGCCGGCACTCTCTACCCCGCCCTCGACCGGCTCACCAACGACGGCATCGTCGAACTGGACCGCGAAGAGGTGGTGGACGGCCGCCTGCGTCGCTACTACCGCCTCACCGACTCCGGCGCCACGCTGCTCGCCGCCGATCTGGAACGCCAGCGCCGCAACGCCGACGCCGCCGCCGCGCGGCTCGCCGCACGCACCACCACCCCTGCCCCCGCCCGGCGCGCGCCCCGCGTGCGGCCCGCCTGACCGCCCGGGAGTCGACGTCATGTCCCTGGAAGACCGCTACCGCCGACTGCTGCGCGCCTATCCCCGCTCGTACCGCGCCCGGCGCGGCGAGGAGATGCTCTCCACCCTGCTCGACTCGGCCGCGCCCCGGCAGACCCACCCGTCGCGCGGCGACGCGTCCGACCTGTTGATGGGCGCCATCCGGGAGCGTCTCGGCCTGCACGCCGTCCCCGGCTTCGCCGCCGGCCTCCGCGTCGCCGGGCCCGTGTGCCTCGCGTTCGCCGCCGCGTTCACCGCCAGCAACTGGATCGCCGGCCACCGGAACACGGCATCGACCGTGGTCGCGGTCGCCTGGCTGCTCGCCGCGCTGGCCCACACGGTGGGCGGGCAACGGGCTCGTGGCCTGACCGCGTTCACGACCGGCGCGGCATGGCTGAGCACGCTCGGCGTCTCTGTCGTGGCAATCACGACCCCTCCACTGATCATCGACACCGACGGCTTCTCCAGCACGGTGCACCTGTACGGGGAGTACGTCGTCGCGCTCATGTTCGGCCTGATCGCCGCGCTCGCCACGGCGGCGCCGCAGACGTCGTCGGGCACCCTGCGCACCGTCGACCGGGCCGGCGTCGCCGTCGCGGTCATCAGCGCGGTCGCGGCGGTCGCGCTCGTGGAGAGCGCTACCTACCGCGTCGCGTTCAACGACCTGGTCTTCACCACGCCCGTGTGGGCCACGTGGTGGCTCCTCGCGCCGGTCACGGCACTCATCGTCGGCGTGGTCCGGGCGGTGACCCGACGCGCCACGGGCGGGCTGTGGGCGACCGGGCTGCTGCTCGTGCCCCTACCGATGATTGGCCTGGACTCGTTCGACCTCCTCGGTTCCTGGCACCTGCCCTCCTGGTCGCTTCCCACGCAGGCGCCGTCGGCGAGTCTGTCGGTGATGCTCGGTGCCGTGGTGGCCCTGGCGGTGCTGATCGGAGCGACCCGGGCGGCGACGCCAGCCCCGACCCGCGACAGCCGCATGGGGCTCGCCATAGCCGGGTCCGTGGGCCTCGATCTGGCCGCGGCGTTGAACGCCTCGATTTTCGCCATCTCCACGGCGAACAACGACGGCCCGACCATGGGCACCGGCTGGACGGCCCCCCTGACGGTGGGCGCCCTCCTGGTCGCGGCGGTGGCGAGCCGCTTCCTGCCCGCCTGGCCGGTGCGCGGGCTCATCGGCTTCGGCCTGGTGACTCTGTTCTGGGTGGTGCTGGACGGCGGCAACAGCAGTCTGTACCCGGAGCTGTACGCCACCATGGTGCCGCTGCTGCTCGTCGCGTTGGTCGCCCCGCGGTCGCGGGGCGCCAGCAGGACCGGCGGGGCGTTCATCGCCGCGGGGGCCGCCATGGCTCTCTTCGTCTTCCCACTGGCGGACGGTTCGGACGTGACCTACGCCCACATGGTGGTTGCCCCGGCGATCGGCGGCATCGTGCTCGTACCGCTGCTGTGGTTGGGCGGAGTGGCCGTGTTGACCGGGCCGCCGCGGGGCGTCGCCGCCGCCACGGTGGCGTTCGCGGCCGGCCTGTTCTGGGCGCTCCAGCAACTGTTCACCCTGACCGACAGCCGGGCACTCGCCGCCGTGATCGGTGGCGGGATCGCGGTGCTACTCATCGGGCGGGCGATCCGCCGCCTGGCGGCACCACGCACGCCCACGGCTCCAGCGCTGCCGGTGGACGCCGCGACGTCCTGACCGGTGCTGTGTGGGCGGCCGACCGGCTATCGGGGGAGGTCGGCCGCTCACACCGCACGTCCGCTGGGGACGGAACCCGATCGATCGACGTCACATACGCCCAGGAGTCCACGTCATGTCCCTGGAGAACCACTACCGCCGGCTGCTGCGCGCCTATCCCCACACGTACCGGGAGCGGCGCGGCGAGGAGATGCTCTCCACGCTGCTCGACGCCGCCGCGCCCGGCCAGACCCGCCCGGCCCGCGGCGAGACGGCCGACCTTCTCGTCGGTGCCGTACGCGAGCGCCTCGGCCTGCACGCCGTGCCCGGCTTCGCCGTCGGCCTACGCGTCGCCGGGTCAGCCTGTCTTGCCTTCGCGGCGGCCCATACCGTCAGCACCTGGCTGGCCGGCACCGTCGGCCGGACCGCCGTGGTGCTCGGCGTCGCCTGGCTGCTGGCCGCGCTGGCGTACGTCCTCGTCGGCCGCCTGGTCACCCGGGCCCACGCCGCGGTGGCCGTCGCCGTCGCCTGGGTGGCCACTGTCGGCGCCGCCCTGATGCCACCGCCGACCATCGTCACCGGGGCTGTCAACGGGCAGCCCTTCGAATGGGCCGCCCAGGCCGGGGTGTACAACGTGGCCCTCGTGGCCGGGTTCGTCGCGCTGCTCGCCACGGCCGCGCCGCCACCGGCGCCGGGTTCCACCATGGCGACCGCGGAACGCGCCGGCGTGGCGCTCACCGTCGCGGGCGCGGCGCTGGCGACACATTTCGTGGAGGGTGCGGTCAACCGGTCGCAGCTCACCGAAACCGCCGCGTTCGCGTCGCCGAGCTGGACCGCGTGGTGGTTGGCCGTGCCCGTCGTCGCGCTCCTGGCCGGCACCGCCGAGTTCATCGCCCGCCGCACGACGGGCGGCCTGTGGGCCACCGGCTTGACGCTGCTCCCGGTCACGATGACCGTCGGCTGGACGTTCGGCGGCGACGCCATGTGGGGGTTCCCGCCCAGGCTGGTCCTCGTGGTCATACCGCCGGCCAGCCAAGCGGCGCTGCTCGGCGCGGTCATCGCCGTGACGGTCCTGCTCGCGGCCGAACGAGCGACCGGCGCGGCGGGCGGGTCAACCCCCGTGAAGCGCGACCCTCGGCGCCGACTCGCGGTGGCCGGCGCGCTCAGCCTCGATCTCGCGGCGGTGCTGGGCGCCATGTTCCTCGCCGACGCGACGATGAGGATGCCGGAGACGATCTTCCGGGGCGGATGGGCGCCGGAGGTCACCGTGGGCGCGCTCCTGGCCGCCACCGTCGCGCGCCGGGTCCTGCCGGATCGGGCGGCACGGCTGGTGGCCTTCGTGGCACTGGTCCCGATCGCCATCGCCGTCTACACGGGGGCGAGCGGCTTCATCGACCGGGACATGGCGTTGACGTTCGCACTCCTATTGATCATCTCGCTGGTCACCCCACCGGCGCCGGATACCTCGCGCGGGCCCGGCACGCTGATCATGATGATCGCCGGCGTCGCCATCGTCGCCGTCACTCTGATCGACACGAGGCACCTGACGAGCGTCCTTCCGTTCCTGATCCCGACCGTGGGCGGGGTCGTGCTCATCCCCACCGCGTGGTGGGCCGCCCGCACGGTGCTCACCGCGGCGCACGGCGCGACCGGCGCGGCCGTCGCCTTCGGCGCGGCGACGATGTGCATCGTCGATGGCCTGCTCCTGGTGACCGACCAGCGGATGCTGGCCGTCGTCACCCTCGGGGCGCTCACGATGGTCCTGATCGGACGGGCCATCCGCCGCCCGGCCACGGACCCATCCGGTGCGGCGCTTGACGGCGACGGCGTGATCACCGGCGCGCCGCGCACGTGATGCAGGTACGGGCGGCCGGCCGCGCCACCAGGCGTTCGGGATCGATCGGCCGCCCGCACCCGGCACACGTGCCGTAGCTGCCCTGATCGAGGCGCGCAAGCGCGTCGTCCAGGTCGGCAAGACGCTGGCGGGCCTGGTCGAGAAGGGCGGCTACCTGGGCACGCTCGAACGCGATCGTCGCGCCCTCGGGGTCGTGCTCGTCGTCGGTCGCCACGACGTAGGCCGCGGCCATGACACCGTGGAGGTCGGCGGTGAGCGCGGCGATCTGCCCGACGGTGTCCACCCGGGCGGCATTGAGGCGTTCGCGTGCGCCGTACTCCATGACTCAGGGTAGGTCGATATGCGCGGTGGCCGGGTCGCCACGTGCGACCCGGCCACCGCAGGGAAGGGACGGCAGGCTGTTAGCCAGACACCGGGCGCGACTGCGACCTCGCGGTCGCTTCCGCTGCCCACTGTGGGAGGCGACTGGTGTCGCTCTCACATCCTGTTCAACGAGGGCTCGGCGACCCGGGTAACGGCGGCCCGCTCAGCGGGTGAGGTAGTCGACGATCGCGTCGAACTTGACGTTGAACGTCTCGCCGAGAGCGTAGAAGGAGGCGATCATCACCATGACGATGAAGCCGAGCATGAGCGCGTACTCGACGGCGCTCGCGCCCCGGTCGTCAGCCCGTGACGTGGCCTTCCGCCGCGCTCGTGGGCGACTCCCTTGTGGCAACACTCCGCCAGGCTTCCTTACAGTCGTACCCCGCACCATCGGTTGAGGGTGGCGGTGAGGTGGACGATCGGCCCTTGCGGCGACACAAAGGGTGTTCGTCGGTCAGCCATTCTGACCAGGAGTCCCTGACGAAGGGCCAGCGGCGCCAGATCCCCCTGTGGGGGTCACACTAGGGCACCATCGGGACGAGCGCACCCTGGTGAATACGCACCATACGCAACAGCCCCGGACCCCGTCACGTAACGGGGTCCGGGGCTGCGGCTGTGCGCAGGGTCAGGCGCCCAGGGCGCGGGCGAGGTTCTCGTCGAGCGCCCCCATGAACTCGTCGGTGGTCAGCCACGGGGCGTCCCGCGAGATCAGCAGGGCCAGGTCCTTGGTCATCTGGCCACCCTCGACGGTGGCGACGCAGACCTTCTCCAGCGTCTGGGCGAACTCGGTCACCGCCGGGGTGCCGTCCAGCTTGCCGCGGTGGGCCAGGCCCTGCGTCCAGGCGAAGATCGACGCGATCGGGTTCGTCGACGTCTTCTCGCCCTTCTGCCACTGGCGGTAGTGCCGGGTGACGGTGCCGTGGGCGGCCTCCGCCTCGACCGTGCGGCCGTCCGGCGTCATGAGCACCGAGGTCATCAGGCCGAGCGAGCCGAAGCCCTGGGCCACCGTGTCGGACTGCACGTCGCCGTCGTAGTTCTTGCATGCCCAGACGAACCCGCCCTCCCACTTCAGGGCGGCCGCGACCATGTCGTCGATCAGGCGGTGCTCGTAGGTGATACCGGCGGCCTTGAACTCGTCGGCGAACTCGGTCTCGAACACCTCGGCGAAGATGTCCTTGAACCGGCCGTCGTACGCCTTGAGGATCGTGTTCTTGGTCGACAGGTAGACCGGCCACTGGCGGGCCAGGCCGTAGCGCAGCGAGGCGCGCGCGAAGTCGCGGATGGACTCGTCGAAGTTGTACATGCCCATGGCGACGCCGCCGCCGGTGAACTTGGCGACCTCCATCTGCACCGGCTCGCCGCCGTCGGCCGGCGTGTAGGTGATGGTCACCGTGCCCGGGCCGGGCACCACGAAGTCGGTCGCCTTGTACTGGTCGCCGTGGGCGTGACGGCCGATGACGATCGGCCTGGTCCAGCCGGGGACGAGCCGGGGCACGTTCGACATGATGATCGGTTCGCGGAAGACGACGCCGCCGAGGATGTTGCGGATGGTGCCGTTGGGCGAGCGCCACATCTTCTTGAGACCGAACTCGGCGACGCGCGCCTCGTCGGGGGTGATGGTGGCGCACTTCACGCCGACGCCGTGCCGCTTGATGGCGTTCGCGGAGTCGATGGTGACCTGGTCATCGGTCGCGTCGCGGTGCTCAATGCCGAGGTCGTAGTAGTCCAGCTCAACGTCGAGATAGGGCAGGATGAGCTGCTCGCGGATCTGCTTCCAGATGATCCGGGTCATCTCGTCGCCGTCGAGCTCGACGACCGGGTTGTCCACCTTGATCTTGGCCATGGCGCCGCGCGCTCCTTCTCCAGAGGTCACTAACAGTACGAGCGTACTGCAGCCCGATTCACCCGTGCGGGGGGTGTGGCGACTTCGTTCCGTGGGCAAGGAAACACCGACCCGATCCCCCTATCGGAGCCCACGATGCCCACCCCCTCGGTCCGCCGCCGCACCGCAGTCTGGCTCGGCGCCGCCCTGCTCGCCGCGGCCTGCGGGCTGCACGCCTTCGACGACGGCGGCTCCGGCGAGGGCGCCAACCCCGACCCATCGAGTACGCGGTCGCTGGAAGGCGCCTTCGACTACGAAACCATGGATGACTACGTCGACGAGGTCGTTCCGATGATCACGGAGTGGCAGCGGGCCACCTGGCCCGACCTGCCCTCGCCCCGGAAGGTGACCTACGTCCCGCACGGCGCCAGCGGACCCGAGGGCTGCCAGGACCGCGAGGGCCGCCAGGCGGTCTACACCTCCGAGTCGTACGAGTACTGCGGCGGCGACCAGATCGTCTACGTCGGCCAGGACCTGCTCTGGGCGCTCTACGACCGGGCGGGCGACGCCGGCCCGGCGGTGGGTCTGGCCCACGAGTGGGGCCACCACATCCAGAGCCTCGTCGGCGTCCCGGCCCCGCAGACCCCGGAGGCCAGCATCCAGCTGGAGAACCAGGCCGACTGCATCGCGGGCGCGTGGGTCCTGTTCACGAAGGAGAAGGGCTACCTGGAGCTGCCCGACGACATTGAGGACATCGAGCAGCTGTTCCCGCTGATCGCGTCCGCGGAGAGCGCCGACCGCGACCACGGCACGCTCGCCGAACGCGAAAAGTCCTTCAACCTCGGCTACACCAAGGGCGTCGAGCAGTGTGACCGCTTCTTCCCCGACACCCCGCTCACCTGATCAGCGCAGTTCAGGCGAGCAGCTCCTCAACCGAGGCAACCGTGGCAACCCGCCGCAGCCAAAGATCAATCTGGTCGACGGCGGTGCATTCGGCGATCTGCGCACGCGCCGCATCGGAGATCTCGATACCTCGAGCATCAAGGACCTTCAGCACCGCCAGCGCCTCACCGCGGGCCTCACCCTGGGCCTCACCCTGGGCCACGCCATCGTCGTAGTGACGGCGGCCGAAGTCGCTCAGCGGCCGCCCAGTTGCGATCGACATCAACGCCTCCGGGTCCCTCCGGGTCGCCTCGCGCACTGCCGCGCTGACGATGTCATAACCTCGTCGAACTCCGGAATGGTCAGGCCCAACTGGTCCACCAGGAGTTGGGCCGCCAAGGTGGGCCGTTCGCGGAACATCTCGATGAGGATCTCGTGAAGCGGTGAGGGCACGGCGCCGACGCTGGCGGCGGTCGACTTTGGCGCCGCAAGCCCGCGTGGCGGCATTCACCCGAAAGCGCGACGCGGCCCGGGCGTCCACAGGGGACGCCCGAGCCGCGGTCGGTTGGCCCTACAGGTCGGCGACGTCCGACTGCTTGGCGCGGACGGCCTCGGCGGCCTCCTTGAGCGACGCGAGCTCCGCGTCGGTGAGCGGCGTCTCGACGACCTTGCGGACGCCGGTGGCCCCCAGCTCGGCGAGCACGCCGAGGTAGACGCCGGAGATGCCGTACTCGCCGTCGACCCAGGCGCAGACCGGCCAGACCTCGCCGCTGTCCTCGGCGATCGCCTTGGCCATGCGGGCGGCGGCGGCCGACGGGGCGTAGTACGCCGAGCCGGTCTTGAGCAGCGCCACGACCTCGGCGCCGCCGTTGCGGGTGCGGGTGACCAGCTCCTCGATCTTGTCGGCCGGGAGCAGCTCGGTGAGCGGCCTGCCGTCCACAGTGCACTGCGACGGGACCGGGACCATGGTGTCGCCGTGCGAGCCCAGGGTCAGCGTCTTGACCGACTTCACCGGCACGCCGAGGGTCTCGGCGACGAAGTTGGTGAAGCGGGCGGTGTCGAGCACGCCGGCCTGGCCGAGCACCCGGTTCTTCGGGAACGCGGTGGCGATCTGGGCCAGCGCGGTCATCTCGTCGAGCGGGTTGGAGACCACCACGACGACGGCGTTCGGCGCGTACTTGGCCACGTTCTCGGCCACCTGGCGAACGATCTTCGCGTTGACGCCCAGGAGGTCCATCCGGCTCATGCCCGGCTTGCGGGGCAGGCCCGCGGTGATGACGACGACGTCGGAGCCCTCGATCGCCTCGTAGCCCTCGCCGTTCGGGCCGGTGCTGACACCGACCACCTTCGTCTCGAAGCCCTCGATGGCCCGCGACTGGTTGAGGTCGAGGGCGAGACCCTGCGGCTTGCCCTCGATGATGTCGGTGAGCACGACCGTCTCGAAGACGTCGTACTCGGCGAGGCGCTGTGCGGTCGTGGAGCCGTAGAATCCGGCGCCGACGACGGTGACCTTCTTGCCCATGGCGTGGTGTCTCCCGCGTTAACCGGCGTTAAAAAACCTGCTGTTTCTGCACAGTAACCCGCGGTGGTGGACGCCGCTCAGCCGGCCGCGCGTTCGGCGGTCTCCACCACATTCGACAGGAGCATCGCCCGCGTCATCGGGCCGACGCCGCCGGGGTTCGGGGTGAGGTAGCCGGCCACCTCGGCGACGCCCGGGTGCACGTCGCCGGCCAGGCGCGACACGCCGTCGTCGCCGACCCGCCGGCCCGTACCGAGGTCGACCACGGCCGCGCCGGGCTTGACCATGTCGGCCGTGAGGATGTCCGGGACGCCGGCCGCGGCCACCACGATGTCCGCGCGGCGGGTGTGCGCCACGAGGTCGTGGGTGCCGGTGTGGCAGTACGTGACCGTCGCGTTCTCCGAGCGACGGGTGAGCAGCAGGCCGAGCGGGCGGCCCACGGTGATGCCCCGGCCGATGATGACCACCTCCGCGCCCTCGATCGGCACCCCGTAGCGGCGGAGCAGTTCGAGGATGCCCTTGGGCGTGCAGGGCAGCGAGCCCGGGACGCCCAGGACGAGCCGGCCGAGGCTGACCGGGTGCAGGCCGTCCACGTCCTTGGCGGGGTCGACCGCCTCCAGCACGCGCTGCTGGTCGATCTGGCGCGGCATCGGGAGCTGGACCAGGTAACCGGTGCAGGCGGGGTCGGCGTTGAGCTCCGCGACGGCCCGGTCAACCTCTTCCTGGGTGGCCGTCGCGGGCAGGTCCTTGCGGATCGAGACGATCCCGACCTCGGCGCAGTCGCGGTGCTTCATCGCGACGTAGGTGTGCGAGCCGGGGTCGTCACCGACCAGGATGGTGCCCAGCCCGGGCTGGATGCCGCGCTCGGCGAGCGCCTTCGTCCGTACCCGGAGCTCGTCCTTGATCGTGGCGGCGGTGATCTTGCCGTCCAGAAGCGTCGCGGTCACCCCCCGATCCTGCCACGTGGCCGGTTCGCGCCCCCGGCCCGGCCCGGCCAAGCTGATAACTCTCTGTAATCGACCCGATAGCTCGCTATGAGCATCGGCGAATCAATTGCCGCCGTCCTACCAAGTGTTGGGAGAATCTGTGGTGATAATTCCTGATAAGTAGACCCTGGTCACGGTGAGTGCTGCCCGGAGAAAGTCCACCGGCCGCCGCCGTTGACCACCGGAGCGTGAAAGCGCCCGCCCGAGCCTCGGCGCCGGCGCGGCAAGGAGGAACCATGCAGGTCCGCAGGCGTGCCGCCTGGGCCGTGCCCGCAAGCCTGATCGTCGTGACCAGCGCACTGGCCGGCTGCGGCGGGGACGACGAGGGGGGCGGCAGTGCGAACACCAGCGCGGTGGTCACCATCGGCATCGCCGAGCCGCAGTTCCTGATCCCGACCAACACCAACGAGACCAGCGGCTCGCAGGTCCTCGCGGCGCTGTACACACCGCTGGTGGACTACGACGCGCAGAACAAGCCGTACGAGGTGGCGGCGGAGTCGATCACCCCGTCCAACGGCAACAAGACGTGGACCATCAAGCTGAAGGACGGCTACACGTTCCACAACGGCGAGAAGGTCACGTCCGACAGCTTCATCGACTCCTGGAACTACGGCGCCTACGGCCCGAACGGCCAGAACAACAACTACTTCTTTGACAAGATCGCCGGGTACGCCGACATGAACACGTCGGACCCCGACGGCGACGGCCCGAAGACGGCGCCCGTGCCCAAGGCCAAGACGCTGTCCGGCCTGAAGAAGGTCGACGACCTGACGTACACCGTCGACCTGACCAACCCGTTCATCGACTTCAAGACGCTGCTCGGCTACACCGCGTTCTACCCGCTGCCGAAGGCGGCGTTCGAGAGCGACGGCAGCGTCAAGAAGGACTTCGAGAACGCCCCGGTCGGCAACGGCCCGTTCAAGATGAAGGGCACGTGGCAGCACGACCAGCAGATCGAGGTCGAGCGCTACGACGCGTACCCGGGCACCAAGCCCAAGGTCGCCGGCGCCATCTTCAAGGTGTACCTGCAGCCCACGGCCGAGTACAACGACCTGCTCGCGGGCAACGTCGACGTGATGAAGCAGATCCCGACGGAGAACCTGACCACCGCCCCGAACGACCTGGGCGACCGGTTCCTCAAGAGCCCGGCGTCGTCGCTGCAGATCCTGGCGTTCCCCACGTACGACCCGAAGTTCGCCAAGGTCGAGGTCCGCAAGGCCATCTCGATGGCGATCGACCGGGACGAACAGGTGACCGCGATCTTCAAGGGTTCGCAGACCTCCGCCAGGTCGTTCGTGTCGCCGGTCGTGGCCGGCTACCGGCCCGACACCTGCGGCGACGCGTGCAAGTACAACCCGACGGCGGCCAAGGAGGCGTACACGGCCGCGGCCGGGCCGTCGAGCCTGGTCATCACGTACAACGCGGACGGTGGGCACAAGGACTGGGTCGAGGCGACCTGCAACCAGCTCAAGAACAACCTGGGCGTGACCTGCACCGCGCAGCCGGAGGCCAAGTTCGCGGATCTGCTCACCAAGCTGGACAAGAAGCAGAACGTCGGCATGTTCCGCATGGGCTGGGTCATGGACTACCCGTCCATGGAGAACTACCTGGGCCCGCTGTACACGACCAACGGCTCGTCGAACTACTACGGGTTCAGCAACAAGGAGTTCGACGACCTGGTGGCCGCCGGCCAGCAGGCCGAGACCGCCGAGGCCGCGATCGTCAAGTACCAGGCGGCGGAGGACATCCTCGCCAAGGAGATGCCGGTCATGCCCATGCGGTTCGGGCAGAACGTGTTCGGTCACTCCGAGCGCACCCGCAACGTCGCGATGGACCTGTTCAACCGGGTCGACCTGCTCCAGATCGAGGTCGTCTCCTGACCTCGTGACCGGGTCCGCGCCGGCGGGCCGCCCCTCATCGGGGCGGCCCGCCGGCGCGTAGGGGATACATCCCCGAAGCCTGAATACCGTCTTTTCCGCCGATAAGCCATGCTTAAGGGCGATCTGCGGAGAGACTAGGGGCATGTTCCGCTACATCGTGCGGCGGCTGCTCCAGATGGTCCTTGCCTTCTTCGGCACGACCTTGATCGTCTTCGCCCTCATGTTCGCGGGCCGGGGCGACGCGCGCAACGTCGCGCAGTCCCTGGCCGGCGAGCGGCCGGTCAGCGAAGCGCAGCTGAACGCGATGATCCAGGAATTCCACCTCAACGAGGGCTTCTTCGCGCAGTACTTCTACTACATCGGCGGACTGCTGCACGGGGACTTCGGCACCTCGCTCACCGGCCAGCCGATCAACGAGATCCTGGCCCGGGCCTGGCCGGTCACCGCCAAGCTCGCCGTCGTGGCGATCCTCTTCACGATCATCTTCGGCGTGACGGGCGGCGTGATCGCCGGCATCCGGCGCGGCGGCATCCTCGACAACAGCACGCTCGTGCTGACCCTCGTCGTGATCGGCATCCCGTCGATCGTGCTGGCGCCGGTCGCGCAGTACCTGTTCGCGGTGAAGTGGCCGATCTTCCCGGCCACGGCGGGCGCCGATCCCAGCCTGTACCAGATCCTGCTGCCCGGCATGGTCCTCGGCTCGTTGTCGCTGGCCACGGCCCTGCGCCTGACCCGCGCGTCGGTCGGCGAGAACCTCCGCTCCGACTACGTCCGCACGGCCCGCTCCAAGGGCCTGCAGCCGCGCCGGGTCATCGGCGTCCACGTGCTGCGCAACTCGCTCATCCCGATCGTGACGTTCCTCGGCGTCGAGCTGGGAAACCTCATGGGCGGCGCGATCGTGACCGAGGGCGTGTTCAACGTCCCCGGCGTCGGGCAGTACCTGTTCCGCTCCATCCGCACCGGCGACGGGCCGCTGGTGATCGGTTTCGTGAGCGTCCTCGTGGTCGTCTACCTCGTCATCAACCTCGTCGTCGACGTGCTCTACGCCGTACTCGACCCGCGGATCCGGTATGAGTGAGGTGGAGGCAGTGAACGAGCGTCAGCGAGTGAACCGTCAGCTCAGTGATGACTCACGCCAACGCCGGAGCGCAGCGGAGGTGTTGGCGTGAGCGACTTCGAGACGGTGGCGGCTACCGAGTTGCACACCGCCACGCCCGGGCCGGCCGGCAATCCGAACGCGCCCGGACAGCCGTCGGACATCGGGGTGCCGCCGACGCCCAGCGCGGTGCCCGGAAGGCCGCGCAGCCTGGCCGGCGACGCGTGGCGCGACCTGCGCCGCAACCCGCTGTTCTGGATCGCCCTGGTGATCGCGCTGATCGCCCTGCTCATGGCGATCGTGCCGCAACTGTTCACCTCGGCCGACCCGAACGACTGCGCCCTGCGTATGCAGCACCACGGCCCGCAGGGCGCGGCCATCTTCGGGTTCGACTTCCAGGGCTGCGACGTCTACGCCCGCGCCGTCTACGGGGCCCGCGCCTCGCTGCTCGTCGGCGGGCTCGCGGCGCTCACCGCGGGGCTCATCGCGATCCTCGTGGGCATGGTCGCCGGCTTCTTCGGTGGCTGGCCCGACGCGGTCCTGTCCCGGATCGTCGACATCGTCCTGGGCATCCCGCTACTGCTCGCGGCAATCGTGGTGATGGGCCGGGTGCCGAGCGGTCACGAGAAGACGCGCATCGCCGCCGTCGTCCTCGTCCTGGGTCTGCTCGGCTGGACCACGGCGGCGCGCGTCATCCGCTCCTCGGTCATCACCGCCAAGCAGCAGGACTACGTGCAGGCGGCGCGCATGCTCGGCGCGGGCAACGGCCGCATCATGTGGCGGCACATCCTGCCGAACTCGATCGCGCCCGTACTCGTCATCATCACGATCGCGTTGGGCTCGTTCATCGCCACCGAGGCCACCCTGTCTTTCCTCGGCATCGGCCTGCAGAGCCCGACCATCTCGTGGGGCATCTCGATCGACAGCGGCCGGCTGCACATGCGCGAGGCGGTCACGCCGCTGATCGTACCGTCGGTGTTCCTCGCGCTGACCGTGCTGGCCTTCATCATGCTGGGCGACGCGATCCGCGACGCCTTCGACCCGAAACTGCGCTAGCGGAGGCGGGCATGACACACCTGACAGTCGAGGCGTCCGGCGGGATCGGACCCGCCCCTCGTGGCGCCGCGCCGCACCTGCTGGAGGTCCGGGACCTGTTCATCGAGTTCCACACCCGCGACGGCGTGGCGAAGGTGATCAACGGCGTGTCGTACCACCTCGACCCCGGGGAGACGCTGGCCGTGCTGGGCGAGTCCGGCTCCGGCAAGTCGGTGACCGCGCAGGCCATCATGGGCATCCTCGACATGCCGCCCGGCAGGATCACCGGCGGACGGATCCTGTTCAAGGGCAACGACCTGCTGGAGATGGAGGAGGCCGACCGGCGGCAGGTGCGCGGCCAGAGCGTCGCCATGATCTTCCAGGACGCGCTGTCGGCCCTGAACCCCGTCTTCACCGTCGGCTACCAGATCACCGAGACGCTGCGCCGCCGCGCGGGGATGAGCAGGTCCGACGCGAACGCCCGGGCCGTCGAGCTCATGGACCTCGTCCGGATCCCGGCGGCGCGCACCCGGCTCGGCGACTTCCCCCACCAGTTCTCCGGGGGCATGCGCCAACGCGTCATGATCGCCATGGCGCTCGCGCTGAACCCCAAGGTGCTCATCGCCGACGAGCCGACCACCGCCCTCGACGTGACCGTCCAGGCGCAGGTCATGGACCTGCTCGGCGACCTGCGCCGGGACCTGAACATGGCGATGATCCTCATCACCCACGACCTCGGCGTCGTCGCCGACGTGGCCGACCGCATCGCCGTCATGTACGCCGGCCGCATCGTGGAGCACGCCGACGTGCACAGCCTGTACGCGAACCCGGCCCACCCGTACACGAAGGGTCTGCTCGAGTCGATCCCCCGGCTCGACACCCGCGGCACCGAGCTGACCACCATCAAGGGACTCCCGCCGAACCTGATGCATCCGCCGAGCGGCTGCACGTTCCACCCACGCTGCCCGTACGCCGAGGAGATCTGTGTCGAGCAGGTGCCCCCGCAGATGGAGCTGGGCAACGGCCGCACCAGCGCCTGCCACTTCGCCCAGGAGGTCCTCGATGGCACCATCCGGTGACCCCATCCTGACGGTCGAGGGCCTGGTCAAACACTTCCCGATCACCCGCGGGATCGTGTTCAAGAAGAAGATCGGCGCCGTCAAGGCGGTCGACGGGGTGAGCCTGACCCTGCACAAGGGCGAGACGCTGGGCGTCGTGGGCGAATCGGGCTGCGGCAAGTCGACGCTGGCGAAGCTGCTCATGCGGCTGGAGACGCCGACCGCCGGCCGGGTGCGCTTCGGCGACCGGGACATCTTCGCGATGTCCGGCCCGGAGCTGCGCCGGCTGCGCCGCAACGTGCAGATGGTCATGCAGGACCCGTACACGTCGCTGAACCCCCGGATGACGGTGGGCGACATCATCGGTGAGCCGTTCGACATCCACACCGACGTGGCGCCGAAGGGGTCGCGGGCGACGCGCGTGCGGGAGCTGCTCAACTACGTGGGCCTCAACCCCGAACACCTCAACCGGTACCCGCACCAGTTCTCCGGCGGGCAGCGCCAGCGCATCGGCATCGCCCGCGCGCTCGCCCTCCGCCCAGAGATCATCATCTGCGACGAGCCGGTCTCGGCGCTCGACGTGTCGATCCAGGCGCAGGTCATCAACCTGCTCGAACGCCTGCAGGGCGAGCTCGGCCTGTCGTACCTGTTCATCGCCCACGACCTGTCGGTGGTGCGGCACATCTCCGACCGGGTCGCGGTCATGTACCTCGGCAAGGTCGTGGAGATCGGCACCGAGGACGAGATCTACACGCGCGCGACGCACCCGTACACGCAGGCGCTGTTGTCGGCGGTGCCGGTGCCCGACCCGACGGCCCGCGCGCACCGCGCGGTGATCCGGCTGTCGGGCGACGTGCCGTCGCCGGCGAACCCGCCGTCGGGGTGCCGCTTCCGTACCCGTTGCTTCAAGGCGCAGGACGTCTGCGCCGTCGAGGAGCCACCCCTGGCGGTACGCGACGCCGACCCGCACCCGAGCGCCTGTCACTTCGCTGGCCTGCTGTCGGAGCCGCCCACGCCGGCGTAACCGATCCGCGACGGTGGATACCGAACGTCGTGGACGCGACGCGGACCCGTCCGAGGCCCTATACTCCGTGGCCGGGCGGGGGCCGGTCGGATGGAGGCGGCGACGTGGGTTCACCGGGCACTCGGAGGCGGCACAGCCGTTGGGGTCGACGCGGCATCGTCCGCCTCGGCGCCGCGATGGCCAGCGGCACGCTCGCGGTCGGCACCCTGGCCGTGCTCACCACCGCCCCGACGGCACTGGCCTCGGACGATGAGCGTAACTGGGCGGCGCGTTCGGGCTTTTCCCGGACCGATGACCGTTCGTTCCGCAACGAGCCCCGGCACGCGGGCGTCAACGACACTCCCCGCGTGTACGCGTACTGGGTCGACGCGCGCGACCCGCGCGCCAGGGTGGCGCGGGGCACCACGGTGAAGGTGCCCTTCGGGGCGTACGCCCCCGAGGGCGTCAGCCGGGTGACCGTCGTGCTGGAGACCGCCGGCCTGGACGCCCGCAAGGTGACGGTCAGCGGCGTCGCCACGACGTGCGCCCAGGCCCGCACGAAGATCACCTGCAACTTCACCGTCTCGCGCGCCGGTTGGCAGACCGCCGAGGTGACCCTGCGCGCCCCGCGGGAAGCGTCGACCGGCTGGGCCGGTTGGGTCGCGCTGACCGCGGGCGCGGACGGCCGCACGGGCTGGCTGCCGACGTTCGGCCGGGTGGACGTCGTGGCCGCGCCACCGAGCGGCTTCGCCCCTCCTCGCCCGCGTCCGTCCGAGCCGCCCGCGCTCAACCCGCCGGGCCGGCCCACGATCGGGGCGACAGCGAGCGCCCCCCGGGACGGCGACGATGACGGCCGCACGGCCGGCGACAACACCGGGCCCACCCGTGCCGCGCCGACGACCACCGCCGCACCCACGTCCGCCGGGGCCCCCCAGGTCGTCCCGCCGACCAGCGACGCGGCGGGCGGCGTGATCGCCCTGCCCAACGGCGGCGACGCCGCACCCGACCTGGCCGACCTGGCGGCCCGCCCGCGACAGGTGACGAACTGGCCGGCCACGTTCGGCGCGTTCGGATTCCTGCTCGTCATCGTGCTCACCATGATCGCCGTCGCCGGCAACCGGCTCGGCTGGTTCGAGGAGAGCACGGCCGCCCACCGCGCCTGACCTGCCGTTTCTTGACAGAGGCCGGGAGGTCCCGTCAGGATGTCCCTCCGTCCACGGGGGCGGCGCGCACGCGGACGGAAGGCAACATGATCATGCGAGCTGCCCGGACCCGGGCCGCACTGGCGTGCGCCGTCGGCGTCGCGGGCCTGACCGCCGCCTGCACCACCCAGGCCGCGCCGCCCACCAGCACCGCCACCGTCGCCGCCACCCCGGTGGTGACCCCCGCGGCCTGCGCCGACCCGCGGGTCACCTGGACGCACGTGGAGACAACGCCCCTGCTCGCCCAGCGCACGGCGGCGGTGACGGTCAAGAAGGGCGACGTGGTGCCCTGGGTCCCGATCACCGTCTGGCAGCCCGTCGTCGGCGCCACGACGTCGGACGTCAGCGTCGAGGCGCTCGTCCAGTCGCTGCGCGACCGGGAGGAGCGGCATTTCGCCCTGCCGGGCGAGGCGCTGTCCGACACGGGCACGACCGTCGCGGGCGGCCCCGAAAGGGTCGCGCTCTTCCTGGCCGTCAACCGGGTCAGCGCCGACTTCACCTACACGTGCGCGGGAACGACCGGCAGCGGAACCCTCATGACCTGGAACGAACGCGCCGTGGGCATCGTCGGCTGCGACAGCACCACAAAGGACCTCGCCAGGATGACCCCGTACGCCCGGGAGACGTTCCGGCTGTCCTGCACCTGAGCGGGCGCGGGACAGCCGCGGCGCGCGTCAGTGGAAGAAGTGGCGGGTGCCGGTCAGGTACATCGTCACGCCGGCCCTGGCGGCGGCCGCGATGACCTCCTCGTCCCGGACCGAGCCGCCCGGCTGGACGACGGCGCGCACGCCCGCGTCGAGCAGCACCTCAAGGCCGTCCGGGAACGGGAAGAAGGCGTCGGACGCGGCCACCGAGCCGGCCGCCCGCTCGGCACCCGCCCGGGCCACCGCGAGCTTCGCGGAGTCGACCCGGTTGACCTGCCCCATGCCCACGCCCACGGCGGCGCCGTCGGACGCGAGCAGGATCGCGTTGGACTTCACGGCCCGCACCGCCCGCCAGGCGAACGCGAGATCGGCCAGCGTCGCCTCGTCGGCCGGCTCGCCGGTCGCCAGCGTCCAGGTGGCCGGGTCGTCGCCCTCGGCGTCGATGCGGTCGCGCTGCTGGGTGAGCACCCCACCGGAGATCTCGCGCACCTCGGCGGGCGTCGGGGTGAACGGCGGCGCGACGAGCACCCGCAGGTTCTTGCGGCCCGCGAGGACGTCCACGGCACCGTCCGCGTAGGACGGCGCGACGATCACCTCGGTGAAGATCTCCGCGACCTGGTTGGCCAGCTCGACGCTGACCTCCCGGTTGACGGCGATCACCCCGCCGAACGCGGACACCGGGTCGGTGGCGTGCGCCTTGCGGTGCGCCTGCGCCACGTCGGCGCCGACCGCGATGCCGCACGGGTTGGCGTGCTTGATGACCGCCACGGCCGGGTCGGCGAAGTCGTTGCAGGTCCGCCAGGCGGCGTCCGCGTCGACGTAGTTGTTGTAGGACATCTCCTTGCCGTGCAGCTGCTTGGCCTGGGCCAGGCCCGGCGGCAGGTCGGGCGCGGTGTAGAGCGCCGCGCCCTGGTGCGGGTTCTCGCCGTAGCGCAGCACGGCCTTCTTCGTCAGCGCCAGACCCGCGAACTCGGGCCAACCGTCCTCGGCGGGCGCCAGGTGCCCCGCCCACCAGCGGGCGACCGCCACGTCGTACTCCGCGATGTCCGCGAACGCCCGGCCTGCGAGGGCGCGGCGCTCGCGCAGCGTGAGGCCGCCGTCGGCGATGGCCTTGATAACCATGGGGTACGCGTCGGGAGAGGTCACGACGGCGACGTTGGCGTGGTTCTTCGCGGCGGCCCGCACCATGGCCGGCCCGCCGATGTCGATCTTCTCGATGCACTCGTCGTCGTCGGCGCCGGAGGCGACGGTCTCGCTGAACGGGTACAGGTTGCTCACCAGCAGCTCGAACGGCGCGATGCCCAGCTCGGTCAGCTGCTCGCGGTGCGAGTCCAGCCGCAGGTCGGCGAGCAGGCCGGCGTGCACCTTCGGGTGCAGCGTCTTCACCCGACCGTCGAGGCACTCGGCGAAGCCGGTCAGGTGCTCGACGCGGGTCACCGGGTAGCCCAGCGCCTCGACGCGCACGGCGGTGTTGCCCGTGGACACGATCTCGACGCCGGCGTCGCCGAGCGCGCGGATCAGCTCGTCCAGCCCGGTCTTGTCCCACACGCTCAGCAGCGCACGGCGAATAGGAGTGCGGGACTCGGTCATGGAACGGTGACCTTCCTTCCGGTGATCGTCCAACCGTCGCGGACCATCCGGCCCACGTACTCGACGAGCTGTCGGCGCTCGACGTCCTTGATGCGCTCGGTGAGGGTGTCCTCGGTGTCGTCGTCGTGGACGGGCACCGCCACCTGCGCGATGATCGGCCCGGTGTCCACGCCGTCGTCCACGATGAACAGGGTCGCGCCGGCGATCTTCACGCCGTACTCCAGCGCGTCGCGCGGGCCGTGGATGCCGGGGAAGCCGGGCAGCAGCGCGTTGTGCGTGTTGAGGTAACGCCCCGCGAAGGTGGTCAGGAACTCCTTGCCGACCAGCTTCAGGAACCCGGCCGAAACCACAAGATCCGGAGCGTGCGCTTGGCAGCGGGCGGTGAGCTCGGCGTCCCAGTCCTCCCTGCTTGCGAAGTCAGGGACCCGGCAGACGAAGGTCGGGATGCCGTGCGTGGCGGCCCGGTCGAGGCCCGCGATGCCGTCCCGGTCGGCGCCGACGGCCACCACCTCCGCGCCGTACGCGGGGTCGGCGCAGGCGTCGATAAGAGCCTGCAGGTTGGAGCCGGAGCCGGAGATCAGAACAACGAGACGCGCTTTCCCCACGCGAGCAGCCTAACGTGGCCATTTTGGGACTGTGCGGACGGGCACCGGCCTAGTACCCTGCCGTAGTTCGGCTTCATCCCTCACAAGGAGCATCCATGGTGCAGCCCGGTTACTCCGGCCAACCTCAGCAGATCGACAACAACATGACGATGTCGATCGTCGCCATCTTCCTTTTCTGGCCGCTCGCGATCCCGGCCATCATCAACGCTTCCAAGGTGAACCCGCTGGTCCAGCAGGGCGACATCGCGGGTGCGCAGGCCGCGGCCGCCGAGTCGAAGAAGTGGTCGAAGCTGGCCCTCATCATCGGTCTGGCGTGGTACGCCATCGTGATCGTCTGCTGCCTGCTCGGTGGCCTCGGCAGCATGATGAGCACCACCTGAGTCAGCCAATGGCTGCACGGCGGCGGGTCTCCCTCGGGAGGCCCGCCGTTCGCGTTGTCGGGGCGCGGATCAGTCGTCGCGCGGCCGCACGCCGCGGTAGCCGGCGGCGCCGATCACCGTGCCCACGCTGACGATGCCCGCGGCGCACAGGGCCACGAGCCACGGCACCGGGCCGAGCTCGGCCATCCGGCCGTCGCCGAGCCCGCCGCGCGAGACGAATGCGGCCACCCCGAGCAGCGCCCCGGCCACCGGCCCGGCCAGCACCCCCGACCAGATCAGCATGGGCAGCCGGACAGCCCGCGAGCCGGACACCCGCAGGCGGCGCCGGGTGGCCAGCGCGCTGGCCAACACCGCCGCGACCAGCGGCCCCGCCACCAGCACGGCGGACGGCCCGGACACGGGCGCCGACGGCAGCGCCGCCAGGATGGGCAGCCCCGGCAGCGGTCCGCTCACCACGGCCCACGGCGTGACGGCCGCGCCCACGCCGACGACGAACCCCGGCCCCAACAGGTAGCTCGTCGCCCACACGGTGAGGTTCGGCAGGTACGCCAGGCAGGCCAGGGTGACCCCGGCCTGGCCGAACACGCCCGTCTGGAACCCGTCGAGCATGTCGACGGCGTCGCCGCCGTGCACGGCGAGCGCCAGACCGGCCGTGCCCGCGCCCGTGGCCACCACGAGCAGTGCCGCCACCACGCCGACCCGGATGGCGTCCTTGACCAGCAGCGGCAGCCGGGCCACGGCCGCCCGCGCCGACCGGCTGGACCGCAGCGCCCCGGCGAGCGCCCCGACCAGCCCGAACAGGCCACAGGTCAGGGCCGCGCGGGGCGGGTGGGCGGCCAGGTCGGGGCCGGTCATCAGGGCCGCGATGAGCGTCCCCCAGCCCGCGTAGCAGATCGCCACCGCCACGGCGGCCGCCACCGCCGTGCGTACCCGCCGGCTCTTGTTTCCGCCCTGCGACCGGCTCGCGTGCACCCCGGCGCGGACCACCCGCCAGGCGCACAGCGCGGTGACCACCAGCGGCGCCAGGGAGATGTGATCGGTCGCGGTGGTCAGCGGAACGCCGTGCGACAACAGCCACGCGGCGGAGGCGAACCTCGCCACGTCCGCGAGCGAGAGCGAGGACCCGAGCCCACCCACCGCGACCACAAGGAACATCAGCGAGTACGACGTGAGAGCCGCCCAGCCGCTCGCGATGGCGGCCGACAAGGCGAGCGGCGCCCGGTGGCGGACGCGCCGGGCCGCCGCCGGCACGCGGCGGGTGCCGCCGCTGGTCGCGGGTTCGCTTCGCGGCGCGGGGACCGGCACTGTGTCGCGGGTGGCGAGGGTGGCGTCGTCGTCGGTGGGCGCGGGCATCGCCCTTCACTTAAACAGAGATCGGGGCGACCGGTCATCCCGACCGGCCGCCCCGACGTCGCGAATAGCTCTTTGGAACTAACCCTGCATCAGGGCGCGCATGATGTTCGCCGTCTCGGTGGGGGTCTTGCCCACCTTGACGCCGACCGCCTCCAGCGCCGCCTTCTTCGCGTCGGCGGTGCCGGCCGAACCGGAGATGATGGCGCCCGCGTGGCCCATCGTCTTGCCGGGCGGCGCGGTGAAGCCGGCGATGTAGCCGACGACCGGCTTGGTCACGTTGGCCTTGATGAAGTCCGCCGCGCGCTCCTCGGCGTCGCCGCCGATCTCGCCGATCATCACGATCGCGTCGGTGTCGGGATCGTCCTGGAACGCCGCCAGGGCGTCGATGTGGGTCGTCCCGATGATCGGGTCGCCGCCGATGCCGACGCACGTCGAGAAGCCGATGTCGCGCAACTCGTACATCATCTGGTAGGTCAGCGTGCCCGACTTCGAGACCAGGCCGATGCGGCCGGACCCGGTGATGTCGGCCGGGATGATGCCGGCGTTGGAGGCGCCGGGGCTCGCGATGCCCGGGCAGTTGGGGCCGATGATCCGCGTCTTGTTGCCGGTGGCCACGGCGTGCGCCCAGAACGCCGCGGTGTCGTGCACCGGGACGCCCTCGGTGATGACGACGGCGAGCGGGATCTCCGCGTCGATCGCCTCCAGGACGGCTGCCTTGGTGAACGCCGGCGGCACGAAGATGACGCTGACGTCGGCGCCCGCCTCGGCCATCGCCTCGGCCACCGTGCCGAAGACGGGCACGCTGTGCCCCTCCAGCTCGACCTTCTGGCCGGCCTTGCGCGGGTTCGTGCCGCCCACGACGTTCGTGCCGGCGCGCAGCATGCGGGCCGCGTGCTTGCTGCCCTCGGCGCCGGTGATGCCCTGGACGATCACCTTGGATTCGCTGGTGAGCCAGATAGCCATTGCGTCACACCCCCGCAGCCGCGAGCTCGGCCGCGCGCTTCGCGGCACCGTCCATAGTGTCCACCCGCTCGACCAGCGGATTGTTCGCCGAGTCCAGGATCCGGCGGCCCTCCTCGGCGTTGTTGCCGTCGAGGCGCACGACGAGCGGCTTGTCGACCGTCTCGCCGCGCTCGGTGAGCAGCGCCAGCGCCTGAACGATGCCGTTGGCGACCGCGTCGCAGGCGGTGATGCCGCCGAACACGTTGACGAACACGCTCTTCACGGCCGGGTCCGACAGGACGATCTCCAGACCGTTCGCCATCACGGCCGCGCTCGCGCCGCCGCCGATGTCGAGGAAGTTGGCCGGCTTCACGCCGCCGAACTCCTCACCCGCGTACGCGACCACGTCGAGGGTCGACATGACCAGGCCCGCGCCGTTGCCGATGATGCCGACCTCGCCGTCGAGCTTGACGTAGTTGAGGTCCTTGGCCTTCGCGGCCTGCTCCAGCGGGTCGACCGCCGACTTGTCCTCCCACGCGGCGTGGTCGGGGTGGCGGAAGTCCGCGTTCGCGTCGAGGGTGACCTTCGCGTCGAGCAGCAGGACCTTGCCGTCGTCGACCTTGGCCAGCGGGTTCACCTCGACGAGCGTGGCGTCCTCGGCCACGAACGCCTGCCACAGGCCCTGGGCGATCTCGACGATCTGCTCGGCGACCTCTTCAGGGAACGCGGCCTTCGTCACGATCTCGCGCGCGGTCGCCTCGTCGACGCCCTTGTTGGCGTCGATCGGCAGCTTCACGACCTTCTCGGGCGCGTCGTGGGCGACCTGCTCGATCTCCATGCCGCCCGCGGTGCTGGCGATGCAGAGGAAGCTGCGGTTCGCCCGGTCGAGCAGGTAGGAGAAGTAGTACTCCTCGGTGATGGCCGCCGTGGTGGTGACCATGACCTTGTGGACCGTGTGGCCCTTGATGTCCATGCCGAGAATGTCGGTCGCGCGGGCCTGCGCCTCGTCGACGCCGTCGGCGAGCTTCACGCCGCCGGCCTTGCCCCGACCCCCGACCTTCACCTGAGCCTTCACGACCACCCGGCCGCCCAGACGCTCCGCGATCTCGCGGGCCTCGGCCGGGGTCGTGGCGACGCCGCCGTCCAGAACCGGCAGGCCGTGCCGGTCGAACAGCTCGCGTCCCTGGTATTCGTACAGGTCCACGTAAACCTCTTCGCTGACGTATACGCGCCGCTCACTTTTTCGGGCGGGCCTTATCGTCCCGCAGCCTAGCGAGCCGGACACCGCGCGCATCCCGGCAGGCACGTCCTGTGCCCAAGCGCACACCCCAAGTCCACACCAGGCGGCGACCGCGTGGGCAGGTTTCCCGCGCCGGGAAGCCGAAATCCGACAAACCGCGTAACCGGCTCCGTCAGGCGTCGTTGAGTGTGATGTCGGTGGCGGAGATCGAAGCCGGCGACGAAGACGGCCGATGCCCTGTCGGTCGAGGGGTGGCGGCGGGGCATCGTGCATAGAGAGGCCGGACGTGTGAGGGGTGCGTCCGGCCTCTCACTTCGCGCGCCCACCCCCCCGCACCCAAACCGGCAAAGTCGCAACTTTGCCGGTTACCCGGAGCCGGATAGCCAGCAGAGTTGTGACTTTGCCGCATCGGACGGGCGTTAGGCGACGGCGGTGGGGACGTTGGCGCGGACCCAGTCGACGATCGCCTGGGTGGAGGCGCCGGGGGTGAAGATCTTGGCGACGCCCATCTCGGTCAGCTCGGGGATGTCCGCGTCGGGGATGATGCCGCCGCCGAACACCACGATGTCCTCGGCGCCCTGCTCGCGCAGCAGCTCGACGACCCGGCGGAACTGCGTCATGTGCGCGCCGGACAGCACCGACAGCCCCACGACGTCCGCGTCCTCCTGGATGGCCGTCGCGACGATCTGGTCCGGGGTCTGATGGAGGCCGGTGTAGATGACCTCCATGCCCGCGTCCCGCAGCGCCCGGGCCACGACCTTGGCCCCGCGATCGTGGCCGTCCAGGCCCGGCTTCGCGATGACGACCCGGATCCGCTGCTGCTCGCTCATGAAACCTCCTGAACGTTTCCTCAGGAAACTACGCTAACGCGCCGCCGCGCTTCTTGGCTTCCCCACGTGTGCGCAGCTCCCCGCCCCGGCACGACCGTAACCGTCTGTAACCGTTTGGTCGCCCGCGTGCCAGCTTGTGACGACGGGCACCTGTTCGCTACCGTGTCGAGCGGTGTGCGTGGAGGCAACTCCCGTACACCCGTGACACACAGTGCTCACGTGTCCGACGAGACGGAGGGCGTGTGCAACCCAAGGCGCAGGACGGGCGCTACACCGGCCGTCGTCGCGTACCCACACCCCCTCGTAGCCGCTATGCGGCCGTCGTCACGACCGCGGTCGTCGGCGCGGGTGTTGTCGTACTCGGCGCGGGCGCAGCCGCCCCCGACGCGGGTCCCAGCCACACCGACGCCTACTCAGTCGACCCCGCCGCCACGAGCATCACGACCGTCGAGGACCGCGTCGCCGCGCAGGACCGGGCCAACCGGGCCGCGGACCGCGCCGGACCCGCCTCGACGGTGGAGCAGGCCGCCCCCGATGTGTGGTATCTGCCGCTCCGCCGGCAGTACGAGATCACCACGCTGTTCGAGATGCGCTGGGGCGAGATGCACACCGGCCTGGACCTCGCCGTGCCGTACGGGACGCCGGTCTACGCGGTGCACGCCGGCACCGTCACCCTCGCGCGGTACAACGGCGGGTGTGGCAACGCCGTGGAGATCGACCACGGCAACGGCATCCTCACGAAGTACTGCCACGCCTCGAAGCTGCTGGTCAAGGAAGGCCAGCACGTGGACGCCGGCACGCCGATCACGCAGGCGGGCAACACGGGCTTCTCATTCGGGGACCATCTGCACTTCGAGGTGCACATCAACGGCAAGCCCGTCGACCCGATGCGCTGGATGCGGGAGCGTGGCGTGGACATCGCCAACCGCCTCGAAGCCGCCAACGGCGCCATCATCATCTCCTAGGGTCTTGACACTGCGTTGAGGTCGCGCCGGACTCGGGCGGACAACGGCGCCGCTGTGCCCGCGCGTCCCATTCCGCAAGGCCCTTGCCCGCGCAACTACCGGCCGGCAGTGACGAACCTCATAGGGGAATCTGGGAGTCAGGTCACATCCGGCATGGCCGAAAAATCGGAAAAACGCTCACGTACGAGTCGGTAACCCACGCGATCCGGGATGGTTCGAGGCACCTGTGCCGGCCCTGAAAACAGATCTTCGGCGCGTCGCCAAGCACCATGGTCACAGTTCGTGTCCATGACGACGACGCTGGAGTAACCCCCCGTGCACAACAGCACCACCCCCGAGGGCCAGACCGACCGCCCCGTCATTAAGAACCGCGTGGCCCAGCTCCGCACCGCAGTACAGCTCCGACTTGCCAAGCTCGACAGCAGTAAGCGACTTATGGCCAGCGGCCTCGCCGTAGCCGCTCTCGCCGCGATCGGCGTGACCGCCGCCGGCACCGCCCCGTCGTCCGCGCACGACGCGCAGGTCGCCCTCGTCGGCGACCGCACCGGCCTGCGGGCCGACCGGTCCAGCCGCGACGACGCCGCGCTGAAGACCAGCCAGGAGGCGGCGGCCAAGAGCGCCGAGGCCGCCAAGAAGGCCGCCGCGGCGAAGAAGGCCGCCGCGAAGAAGGCCGCCAACCAGTGGGTCTACCCGATGGGGAAGTTCGACGTGACGTCCTGTTACGAGTACCGGACGGACCCCTACCCGCAGTACCACAAGGGCATCGACTTCGCGAACGTCTCCGGTACGCCGATCCGCGCCGCTCACGCCGGCACCGTGATCGCGGCCGGCGACATCGGCGACGGCTACGGCAACAAGGTCGTCATCAGCCACGGCAACAGCACCTGGACCCTGTACGGGCACGCCTCCCGCCTGGCGGTGCACGCCGGCCAGAAGGTGGCCGCCGGGCAGACCATCTCCTACGAGGGCAGCACGGGCGACTCCACCGGCCCCCACCTTCACTTCGAGGTGTGGCGCGGCAGCCAGTGGAACCAGGTCGACCCGGCCAAGTTCCTCCGCGCGCACGGCGTCAACATGCGCACCTGCTGAGCTTCCCCACCCCCGGATAGTCGAGGGCCCGGCCGATACGGCCGGGCCCTCGACTCGTTCGGCTCAGAGCTTGTCGATCGGGGCGTGCCGCAGCACGATCCACATCACCTGGTCGCCGAAGTCGATCTGGGCCTGCGCGCGGGCACCGGCGCCCTCCACGGCCACCACCCGCCCGACGCCCCACCGCTGGTGGTTGACCCGGTCGCCGGCCGCCAGGCTGGGCACGTCCGAGCGCGCCAGCTCGCTCGCGGTGGTGAACTTCGACGGGTCGAGCCCGAGCCGCGAGGCGATCTCGGTGGCCTTCGGGGTGCCCCCCACGAAGCGCGACTCGACGGGCGCGCCCCGACCACCCACCCCGGACCGCCCCGACCAGCTCGTGTAGGCGGCCTCGGTGCGCTTCCAGTCGACCAGGTCGGCCGGCAGCTCGTCGATGAACCGGCTGGCCGGGTTGTGCTGCGGCGCGCCCCACGCGGACCGGGTCACCGACCGGGACAGGTAGAGCCGCTGCCGCGCGCGGGTGATGCCCACATACGCCAGGCGGCGCTCCTCCTCCAGCTCGGTGCGGTCGCCCAGGGAGCGCAGGTGCGGGAAGACGCCGTCCTCCAGGCCGGTCAGGAACACGACGGGAAACTCCAGCCCCTTGGCGGTGTGCAGCGTCATGAGGGTGACGACGCCCTGGTGGTCGGGGTCGTCCTCGGGGATCTCGTCGGCGTCCGCGACCAGCGCGACCTGCTCCAGGAACCCCGCGAGGCTCGGGCCCGCCGCGTCCTCGCCCTCGGCGGCCGCCGCGATGGCCTCGGCGCGCTCCGTGTACTCCCGGGCGACGCTCACGAGCTCCTGGAGGTTCTCCACCCGGCCGGCATCCTGCGGGTCGGGGCTGTCCTCCAGCTCGACCAGGTAGCCGGAGCGCTGCAGCACCGCCTCCAGGACCTCCTCCGGCGGCGCGACCACGGTCATCTCGCGCAGCTCGCCGAGCATGGCGACGAAGTCGGCGATGGAGTTCGCCGCCCGGGCGGAGATCCCGACCGCCTCGTGGGCCCGCGCCAGCGCCGCGCCGAACGAGATCCGCTCGCGGCTGGCCAGCGCCTCCACGCACGCCTCGGCGCGGTCGCCGATGCCCCGGCGGGGCGTGTTGAGGATGCGCCGCAGGCTCACCATGTCGTCGGGGTTCGCGATCGCGCGCAGGTACGCCAGCGCGTCGCGGACCTCCTTGCGCTCGTAGAAGCGCACCCCGCCGACGACCTTGTACGGCAGGCCGAGGCGGATGAAGATCTCCTCGAACACGCGCGACTGCGCGTTGGTGCGGTAGAACACCGCCACGTCGCCGTAGCGCACGCCCCCGTCGTCGACGAGCCGGTCGATCTCGCGGGCCACCCAGTCGGCCTCGCCGTGCTCGGTGTCCGCCACGTACGCCGTGATGGGCGCGCCCTCGCCGGCCTCGCTCCACAGCCGCTTGGGCCGCCGCTCGCTGTTGCGCGCGATGACGGCGTTGGCCGCGTTGAGGATGGTCTGCGTGGAGCGGTAGTTCTGCTCGAGCAGGATGGTGCGCGCGTCCGGGAAGTCGCGCTCGAACTCCAGGATGTTGCGGATCGTCGCGCCGCGGAACGCGTAGATCGACTGGTCGGCGTCGCCGACGACGCACAGCTCGCCCGTCTGCCCGACCAGCTCCTTGACCAGCACGTACTGAGCGTGGTTGGTGTCCTGGTACTCATCCACCATGACGTGGCGGAACCGGCGACGGTAGTGCTCGGCGGTGTCGGGGTGCTCCTGCAGCAGACGCACCGTCATCATGATCAGGTCGTCGAAGTCGAGCGCCTGCGCCTCCGCGAGCCGGCGCTGGTACAGCACGTACGCCTCCGCGACGGTGCGTTGGTGCGGGCCCTGCGCCCGGTCGGTGGCCGCCTGCGGGTCGATGAGCTCGTTCTTGAGGTTGGACACCTCGGCGGCGAGCGCCCGGGCCGGGTGCCGCTTCGGGTCGAGGTCGAGCTCGCGCGCGACGAGCTGCATGAGCCGCCGGGAGTCGTCGGCGTCGTAGACGCTGAAGGTGGACTTGAGCCCCAGCTGGGCATGTTCGGCGCGCAGGAGGCGCAGGCAGGCCGAGTGGAACGTGCTGACCCACATGAACCGCGCGCGGGCGCCGATGATCGCGGCGACCCGCTCCTTCATCTCGGCCGCGGCCTTGTTGGTGAACGTGATCGCCAGCACCTCGCCGGGGTGCACGTCCCGCGCGGCCAGCAGATAGGCGATGCGGTGGGTGAGCACGCGGGTCTTGCCGGAGCCGGCGCCGGCGACGATGAGCAGCGGCGCGCCGGCGTGGGTCACCGCGGCGCGTTGCGCGTCGTTGAGGTCGTCCAGCAACGGGTGCGACTCGGGCTTCCGCTGTGCCGCGACAGGCGGATCAAAGAGCGGCGGATCAAAGAGAGTGGGCATCGTTGAGCGAGTCTATTCCCGCCCCCCGACATGAGGCGCACGTCCCAAAGGGTGGTTCGGGTATCGCGCGGGTGATCGCCGATGGCATACTTGGCGACGTGCAGCACCGTCAGGCGCGATTTTATGGCTACGGCACCGGGATCCCGGCAGCCGTAGGTCGCCCCTGAGCACAGAGACCTACCGCAAGCCCCGGCTCCCACGAGTCCGGGGCTTTTTGGCGCTCCGGGTCGTGTGACACTATCGGATCCATCGAGGAGCATGACATGACCGCCGCACTCACCCCGGCCCCGAACGCCATCACCACCCCGCCCGGCACCACGATCGCTAGTGTGGATGCCGTGCCCGACGAGCACATCTCCGCGCTACGAGAACGGATCGACGAGATCGACTCGGCGATCATCGAGCTGTGGCTCGAGCGTGCCGCGATCTCCCAGGAGGTCGGCAAGACGCGCGTCGCCTCCGGCGGCACGCGCCTCGTCCTCGCCCGCGAACAGCAGATCGTGGCCCGCTTCCGCGAGGCTCTCGGCCCGGACGGCGTCCAGGTCGCCATGCTGCTCCTGCGCGCCGGCCGCGGCCCGCTGTAGCCGTAGCATTCGAGGCGTGAGCGAGCGCAGCGAGCGAACCATCAGCCCAGTTGTCCACGCCGGCACCGCAGCGAAGCGAAGGTGACGGCGTGTGCTTTCCGCCGTCTGCCGCCGCTCTGACCGACGTCACCCGCGCTCTCGGGGTGTTCGCGCATCCCGATGACGTCGACTTCGGCGCGGCCGGCACCATCGCCGGTTGGGTCGACGCCGGCATCGACGTGACGTACGTGATCGTCACGCGCGGCGACGCGGGCGGCTTCGACGACACCCCGCGGGAGCACATCCCGGCGATCCGCGAGGCGGAGCAGCGGGCGGCGGCGTCCGTCGTCGGCGTCAAGACCGTGGAGTTCCTCGACGGGTACGCCGACGGCACGGTGACGGCGAGTCTCGGCCTGCGGCGCGACATCATCGCGGCGATCCGCCGCCACCGGCCAGACCGCGTCATCACCAACTCCCCGCTGCGCCGGTGGGACCGCATCGCGGGTCCCAGCCACCCGGACCACCTGGCCGTCGGCGAGGCGACGACGTGCGCGATCTACCCCGACGCGCGCAACCCGTTCGCCTATCCGGAGCTGCTGAGCGAGCACGGGCTCCAGCCGTGGACGGTGCGGGAGGTCTGGTACACGGCCGGGCCGTCGCCGGACCACGTCGTCGACATCACCGACACGTACGACACGAAGCTCGCGGCCCTGCGCGCGCACGTCTCGCAGACCAGCCACGTCGACCTCGACGCGATCCTGCGGCACCGGCTCGCGGAGACCGCGACCGCCGGCGGCCTCGGCGCGGGGCGCCTCGCCGAGGCGTTCACGGTGCTGCGCACGGAGTAACGCCTCAGACCAGGCGGCGGTCCGCGGCCCAGCGGGACAGCTCGTACCGGTTGGACATCTGCAGCTTGCGCAGCACGTTGGAGACGTGCGTCTCGACGGTCTTGATCGAGATGTACAGCTCCTTGGCGATCTCCTTGTACGCGTACCCGCGCGCGAGCAGGCGCAGCACCTCGCGCTCGCGGTTGGTGAGCTGGTCCAGCTCGGGGTCGACGACGGGCACGTCGGGCCGGGTGGCGAACGCGTCGAGCACGAAGCCGGCCAGGCGCGGGCTGAACACCGCGTCACCCTCGGCGACCCGGCGCACCGCGTCGGCCAGCTGCTCGGGCGAGATGGTCTTGGTGACGTAGCCGCGGGCGCCCGCGCGGATCAGGCCGATCACGTCCTCGGCGGCGTCGGACACGGACAGCGCCAGGAACTTGATCTGCGGGTGCGACCGGCGCAACGCCTCCAGCACCGTGCGGCCACCGCCGTCGGGCATGTGCACGTCGAGCAGCACCACGTCGGGCGCGACGGCGGGAACCCGGGCGATGGCCTCGGGGACGGTCGCCGCCTCGCCGACGACGTCCACGTACGTCCCCAGCTCGGCGCGCACCCCGGCCCGGAACATCGCGTGGTCGTCCACGAGAAACACCCGCAGCCGCTTGCTCTCAGTCCCGTCGGTCATGACGTCGCCTTTCTGTCCCGGCCGCGCGGCAGGTGCAGCGCGACCTCGGTGCCCTCGCCGGGCGCGGTACGGATCTCCGCGGTGCCGCCGTGGCGGTCCATCCGACCGATGATCGACCCCTTCACGCCCTGACGGTCGCCATCCACAGTGGTCAGATCGAACCCGGCGCCACGGTCGCGGACGTACGCGCTGATCTGATCCTCCTCCATTTCGGCGTAGAGCGACACGCTGGGGACCTTGGCGTGGCGCGCCGCGTTCACCAGCGCCTCGCGCACGGCCGCGACCAGTGCCGCCGTGTCGTCGTCGGAGGGCGCGTCGCCGACGATGACGGTCTCCACCGTGATGGCGTAGCTGTCCTCCACCTCGGCGGCGACCTCCTCCAGCGCGGCGGTGACCCGCTCGGTGGGCGACGCGGTCGGCTTGTAGAGCCAGTTGCGCAGGCTGCGCTCCTGGCCGCGGGCCAGCCGCTGGACGCTCGTCGAGTCGCCGGCGTTGCGCTGGATCAGGGCGAGCGTGTGCAGCACCTGGTCGTGCACCACGGCGGCGATCTCGGCGCGCTCCTGCTCGCGGATGCGGGCCACGCGCTCCTCGCGGAGCTGGCCGAAGATCCGGTAGATCAGCGGGGCGAGGATCATGACGACGCCGGCCAGCGCCAGCACCGCGAAGGCGAGGCTCAGCAGGATCGACCCGAGGCCGACATTGCTCAGCGGCGCCGCGTACACGGTGAGCAGGGCGATGATGCCGGTGATGATGAGCAGCCCGCCGCCGATGACCCGCAGCAGCGACCAGCGCCGGTCCTTGTCGGTCTCCTGGTCGAGGCCGCGCACCAGGCGCTGGGTCCACGGCAGCTCCGCCTCGGCGGGGTCGACGCCCGAGCGGCGGCGCGCCGGGTCGGCCTGGTGCCAGATGATGCCGGCTCCCGCCGCCACGAGCGCCAGCAGCGCCACCACGGTCGCGTTGAGGCCGAACCAGCCGAGATGCAACTGCAGCAGGAAGACGCCCGCGATCAGCCCCAGGAACGGCAGCAGCTCCACCGGCCGGCGCTTGCGCGTCGCCGGCGTCGGGGTGGCCTTCGTGACGGGCAGCACCGCCCAGAACGCGACGTAGAGGAGGATGCCCAGGCCGTTGGCCACGACGAGCGCCACGAACCCGATCCGGACGGCGGCCACGGGTAGGTTGAGGTGCTCCGCCAGGCCGGCCGCCACGCCGGCCACGAGCCGGTTGCCCCGGTCGCGGTAGAGGCGACGCGGCTGGTATCCGGCGGCGGCGGCCGTACCATCCATGGTTTTGATCTTTCTGCTCCTGTCGTGCGCGCTGGCGTCCCACCGATCGTCACATGCCACCGGGCGACCGACCAGCCGCGGCGACCCTGATCCGGTAAACCCAGGGTCAGCTCAGGGTCTCCTCCTGAGGCACGCAGGGGCCGCGCGGGTCCACGATCGGTATATGACAGACGACCGTCCCCCACAGCCGCCTGGGACCCCGGACGCACCCGAGCCGGCGACCGCGGGCGCGTCATCCCCGCCTCCGGCGGATGATCTTCCTCCGACACCCCCCGGTGCCGACACCACCGACCCCGGCGCGGGCGCCTACGGCGAGCAGCAGTCGGCCCCGCTGCACGCCTTCGCCGTCCGGCACGGGCTGATCCGGCCCGCGCACGGCCGCGTCTTCGCCGGCGTCTGCGGCGCGTTCGGGCGGGCCACGAACACCGACCCGGTGCTGTGGCGCATCGTGCTCGCCGTGCTCACCTTCTTCGGCGGCGTGGGCCTGGTGGTCTACCTCATCGGCTGGCTGACGCTGCCGTCCGAGGGCGACACGGGCGCGCCCGTCGAGGCCGTCCTCGGCCGCGGCAGGTCGAGCACCCCGACCGTGGTCACCGTCATCGTCGCCTGCATCGTGCTGCTGACGCTGGCGGCGTTCCTCGGCGGTCGGGCCGAGCCCGGCGTGTTCATCGTGCTGCTCCTGCTCGGCGGCGGCTACCTGCTGCTGCGCGAGCGCGGCAAGATCACGGGTCCGCCGCCCGCCTATCCGCCGACCCCGGGCTATCCGCCCGCCCCCGGCTATCCGGTGACACCGCCGCCACCGGCCGGGTACTACCCGCCCACGTCACAAGGAGCCACCATGTCCTCCCCCGCCACGGCGACCACGCCGCTGGCCCCGCCGCCGCCCGGTGCCCCGCCGCGGGCTCCGTTCGCGCCCCACGGGCCGTACGGCCCGCCGCCGGTGCCGCCCACGTGGAACCGGCCCGTGCCAACGCCGCCGACCCCGAAGCCGCCCCGCTCGCGGCTCGGCGGCCTGGTGATCTCCGTACTGCTCCTGGTCCTCGGCGTCGTCGCGCTGATCGACCTGGCCGACAACTCGGTGCCGGGCGAGGTCTACGTGGCCGCCGCGCTGGCCACCGTCGGCCTCGGCCTCGTCATCGGCGCCTGGATCGGCCGGGCCCGGGGCCTCATCGCCCTCGGCATCGTGCTGTCGCTGGGGCTGGGCCTCACGGCGGGCGTGGACCGCGTCCACAACGACGACTGGGGCCACATGGGCAACATCGAATGGCGCCCGCACAACGTGGCCGAGATCGAGGACCACTACCGCCAGGGCGCGGGCGACACCAGGCTCGACCTGTCGAACGTAGACTTCGCCGGCCAGGACGTGACCACCCGGCTCACCACCCGCGCCGGCAACGTCACGATCATCCTGCCCGACAAGGTCGATGCCGTCGTGAACGCCAAGGTGTTCGCCGGCAACGCCGAGGTGCTGGGCGAGCAGTGGGAAGGGCTCTTCAACCCGAAGCGCACCGTCACCGACCTCGACACGGACGGCGCCGGCGGCGGCAAGATCACCATCGTCGTCGAGGTCAGCGCGGGCAACCTGGAGGTGCACCGATGAACCGCCACCGCACCGACGCCGTCTCCCTCGGGTTCGGCCTGATCTTCCTGTTCATCGTGGTCGCCTGGCTCGGCGGCAGCTATCTCGACGTGGGCCTGCCCAACCTCGGCTGGCTCCTGGCGCTCGCCCTGATCGGGCTCGGACTGTTCGGTGTACTCGTGAATCTGCGGCCGCGACGCGAGCCCGCAGCCGCCACGCCGACCTCAGGCGCCCCAGCGGTCGCGGACCCGGACGACAAGCCGGAGCCGACGATCTGACGGGGTCCACCCGCGGGGGTGGGCCGGCCGACCGGCCGGTCCACCCCCGCCGCATATGCTGGCCCTGGCGGGGCCATCCGGGCCCGCCAACCAGTCTTGCCGAAGGGGTCACGATGACCGAGTCAGCCAACGCGCCCGCGCAGACCGGCCTCGCCGGTTTCAGCCGGGTCGACGGCCGGGCCGCCGCCGCCCTCGCCGCCGACTTCGCCCGCCGGACGGGCCCCGCGTCGGGCCTGCTCGTCGGCGTCAGTGGACCGTCCGAGGTGCTCAGCGCCGCGATCGAGGCGCTCGGCGCGGGCGGCGAGCTGACCGTCGTCGCCGGGTCCGCCTCCGACGAGGTCCGCGCCCACGTCGCCGCCGCGTCGGCCCTGGTCGATGCCCGGGTACGGGTGGTCGAGTCGCTCGCCGAGGCCGACCCGGCCGACGCCGTGATCGTGGCGGAGCCGCTGCGCGGCTCCGCCGAGTCCGCCCGCGCCGAGATCGACGGCCTCGCCAAGCAGCTCACCGCCGGCGGCGTGCTCAGCCTCGCGGTGCCCGCCGCCGAGTTCCTCGCCGGGCCCGCGGGCGCCGAGGTGGCCCGCTACGCCGACAGCCACGGCATCGGCAGCGACCTGGTCCTGCTCAACCCGCCGCCGCTGCGCGTGCACCGGCTGCGGTTCACCGCGGCCGACCCGGCGCTCGCCGAGTCCCTGGCCCCCCTCGCGCGCACGAGCAGCGTGAAGCTGTCCCGCACGATGAACATCGACTCCAACGGCGTGGCGGCGGCCGCCATCTCGCTCGGTGCCGCGGCCCTGATCCGCTCGGTGCGGCCGCGCTCGCGTGCCTGGCTGCTGCCGGCGCTCGCCGCCGGCCCGGTGGCCGCGTTCTTCCGCGACCCGCAGCGCGACGTGCCCGCCGACCCGAGCGCCGTGGTCGCGGCCAGCGACGGCAAGGTGCTCTCCGTCGAGCGGTTGCACGACGACAAGCTCGGCACCTGGGGCGACCAGGAGTACCTGCGCATCGCCGTCTTCCTGTCGGTGCTCGACGTGCACGTGAACCGGGCGCCGGTCGCCGGCCGGGTGGCCGACCAGTTCGTCGTCGACGGCGGGTTCGCGGCGGCCATGAAGCCGGAGGCGGAGCACAACGTCGCGGCGTACACGGTGCTCGACACCACGCGCGGGCGGGTCGTCGTCGCGCAGCGGACGGGGCTGATCGCCCGCCGGATCGTGCACCGGGCGCCGGTCGGGGCGCTGCTGGCGAAGGGCGAGCGCTTCGGCCTCATCCGCTTCGGCTCGCGTACGGACGTCTACCTGCCGGCGGACCTCGCGACGGCCGAGGTGGCCGTGGGCGACCGCGTGGTCGGCGGCGAGACGGTCATCGCCCGCTGGATCTGACATGACGAGAGGGGCCCCGCGTGAGCGGGGCCCCTCTCGTGTGCCTGTTGTCTAGGCGATCGCGCGCCGGGTCTGGCGCTGGTGCAGCCAGATGAACGGGCCGCTGACCAGGTAGGCGAGCACCACGACGACGAACGTCACCGCCGGGTTCAGCAGCACGCCGACGAGGGGCAGCAGCCAGACCCAGATGGGCAGCCGGATCACGCGGGTCAGCTTCGCGTACGGGAACGAGCTGACCATCGCGAGCGCGGCGAGCGCCACGACCGCGACCCGGGCGCTGGCCGGCATGGCCGGGCTCAGCTGGGTCGCGAGCGCCAGCACGGCGGCGATCATGGTGGTCGGCACGCCGGTGAAGAACCGGCCGTCCTTCGGCGAGACGTTGAACCGGGCCAGGCGGATCGCGGCGCAGACCGCGACCAGCGCGCAGACCGGGGCGGCCGCGCCGACCGGCGCGCCGTTGGTGATCAGCCACTGGTAGACCACGATGCCGGTGGCCACGCCGAACGAGCTCAGGTCGGCCAGCGAGTCCATCTGCGCGCCGAACGGGCTGGCCACGTTGAACTTGCGGGCGAGGCCGCCGTCGCAGCCGTCGAAGGCCACGCAGCCGAGCAGCGCCACGGCGGCGAAGGTGATCTCACCGTTGATCGCCAGGAAGACCGCGACCATGCCGAGCACGAGGCTCGCCACGGTGCAGCCGTTCGCGATGGCGAACTTGAGCCGGCGCATGGGCGTCCGCTCGCCGGGCAGCAGCGGGATGCTGACCGGGACCGCGTCGTCGAGCGCCGCGTCCGGCCGGCCCAGAACGGGCGGCAGCGCGGGGCTGACGGGTGCGGTCGCGGCGGCCCGGCGGCCGAGCAGCGAGCGGAACTGGCGCTCGACGAGCACATCGGCCTCGGAGATCTGGGCGGTGACGCCGTCCTTGTCGCGGCGCCGACCGACCCGGCCGACGATGCCGCGTCCTTCGACGAGAACCTGTCGAGCGAGCGATCCGCTGCGGCGCAGGCGTCCCCACCGGCGGCCTGCGGGCCCGGGATTGTCCATGCTGCGTCGCCGACGGAACCTGGGTCTCGGCACGTTATCCCTCCAGTAGGACAGCCAAGTCCGGGTCCGCCCGGGTTGGCGTCCTACACAATCGCATACAGGAGGCGAGTTGGCGATGCCCGAACCCGGCAGTCTTTAGCCGCGAACGTATCGGAATCGGACTTATCGCCGCGAAGGTCGATTACGCTTCGCTATCTCCTGGTCACTCGCTGTCTATTGTCCCTCGCCGTGGTCGGCATTCCCAGCGCTGTGACCGGATGCACTCCCCCGGAGGTGGCCCGCGATCGACTCCTCGGCGATCTCCGTGAGCGGCAGGCGCAGCGCGTCGGACACGGAGAACCAACCCGCCTCCGCCGTCGAACCGCCCGGCGCCTCCGTCACGGCCGCCGCCGTCGGCTCGTCCACGACCACCCGGAACACCACCCGTACGCCGTGCCAGTCGATCGGCACGCCCTCCGGGCCCAGCGCCGGACCGTTGTAGCGGTGTGAGACCGCCAACAGGGCCGTCACCCGGCCGTGCTGGCCGGTCTCCTCGTACATCTCGCGCAGCAGGCCGGTCGCGGCGTCCTCGCCGTGGTCCGTGCCGCCGCCCGGCAGGTGCCAACGGCCGCCGCCCGGGTAGCCGGTCGCGATGCGGGACAGCAGCACCCGGCCGGCCGGGTCGGTGACCAGCCCGTACGCCGCGAAGCGCTGGAAGCGGCCCGGCACGCCGTCGGGGCCGGCGACGCCGGTGGCCGCTCTGGCCGGTGCGGTCGCCGCGTGGGCGGCGTCGATGCGCGCGGCCACGGCCTGCGCGGCGTCGCGGGCGGCGGCGGACCAGACCTCATCCGGGGCCACCCCGAGGGCTGCGGCCACGAACGGCAGCAGGGGCAGGGTCGCCAACTCCTCCGGCTCGAACCAGGCCGCCGCGTCCGTAGAGCCGGCCAGTTCGTCGCGCAGGTCGCCGGCGACGACGTCGACGTCGAAGATCAACCGGTCGTGGTGCACGAGCGCGCCCCGCCGGTCGACAACCAGGTCGTGGCGCACGTCGCGCGGCCTCCGTACGCGCACCCGCAGGCCGGTCTCCTCCTCGACCTCGCGGACCACCGCGGCGGCGGGGTTCTCGCCGTGCTCGATGCCGCCGCCCGGCAGGATCCACCGGCCCGGCTCGGTCGACCGGGTGGACAGGCGCACCAGCAGCACCCGGCCCTCCGGGTCCAGACAGACCCCGTACGCCCCGATCCGCCGCCGTCGCACCCGCGCCACCCCCTCGGTCAGGCCCCGTCGCCGGGACCCTCCGATGATGCCACCGTCTCAGCCCAGCGGTGCCCGCGCGAGCGCCTCCTCGGTCACCTCGGTCAGCGGGAGGCCGGTGAGCTGCTGCGGGTCGAACCAGCGGGCCTCGGCCGTCGAGCCGCCGACGTCGTGGACGGTCGGCGACGTCGGCGCGTCCACCATGACCCGGTAGAACGCGCGCACGCCGTGCCAGTCGATGGGGTAGCCCTCGGGGCCGAGCGACGCCGCGTCGCGGTGGCTCGCGACGCCGAGCAGGTCGAGCAGGCGCCCCTGCTGACCGGTCTCCTCCACGAGCTCGCGGATGAGGGCCGGGCCTGGCTGCTCGCCGTAGTCGGTGCCGCCGCCGGGCAGGTGCCAGCGGCCGGCGCCCGGGTAACCGTCGGCGATGCGGGTCAGCAGCACGCGGTTGGTCGGGTCGGTGACCAGTCCGTACGCCGCGAAGCGCTGGGTGCGGTGCAGGCCGTCGGGGCCGGGCACCGCGTAGAAGGAGGGCAGATCGGGCGTCTCGTCCGGGGCGGCGTCGCCCGCCGGCAGGGCCAGCCCGAGGGCGGCGGCGGTGAAGGGACGCAGGGGCATCGCGACGAGCTCGTCGCGGTGGACCCAGCGGGCCAGGTCGGTCGGCTGGTTGACCCGCTCGCGCAGCGCCCCGCCGCGCAGCGTGACCGCGTAGATGAGCCGGTCGGTGTGCAGCGCGATGCCGGGCAGCGTGCGCAGGTCGGCGACCACGTCGAGGAGCCGGTCGACGCTCACGGAGAGCCCGGTCTCGGCGGCCGTCTCGCGGACGACGGTGTCGTAGGGGTGCTCGCCGTGGTCGACGGCGCCGCCCGGGAGTGACCACGCGCCGGGGGTGCCTGACGTGACCGAGGCTCGGACCAACAACACTCGGTCGTCGGAATCAGGACATATGCCGTAGGCGGCAATCCTCCGCAACGGCTCGGTCGCGCCGGTCACCCGAAGAATTCTGCCCGGTTTCCGCCCTGGTGAGCAGCCGACTGTCAGATCAGTGACATCCCCTTACGGATGGCGTCAGATCAGTGAGAGGCCGTTGATGATGTTGATGACGCCCGGCCCGATCACCACGATGAACAGCGACGGGAACAGACAGAAGATCAGCGGGAAGAGGATCTTCACGGGAATCTTCTGGGCGATCTCCTCGGCGCGCTGCCGACGCCGCACGCGCATCTCCTTGGCCTGCTCCCGCAGCACCGTCGCGATCGGCACGCCGAGCTCGCTCGCCTGGACGACCACCGAGCAGAAGGTACGCAGCTCCGTCACCCGGGTGCGCGGCGCCAGCGCGCGCATCGCCTCGACCCGGGACAGGCCGATCTGCATCTCCTGCAGCGACCGGGCGAACTCGCCGACCAGCGGGCCCCGGCCGTAGCGGGCGACCTGCGCCAGCGCGGCGTCGAAGCCGAGGCCGGCCTCGACGCTGACGGTCAGGATGTCCAGCACGTCCGGCATGGACTGGCGGATCATCTCCTGCCGGTTGTAGCCCATCTGGTAGATGATCAGATCGGGCACGTAGTAGCCCACGACGCTGCCGGCCAGGCCGCCGAGGATCGCCCCGACCAGACCGTTGAGCACGAGGCCGGCCAGCGCGCCGATGACGCCGAGGCCGAGCAGGCTCAGGCCCTTGAGGCTGAAGATCCGGTCAACGGTCCAGAACGGCGGATTGCCGGCGTAGTTGAGCCAACGACGGAGGCGGTTGAGCGTGCCGCCGGGGGTCAGCTGACGACCGATCCGGGTGACCCGGCCGGACATCGGCGCCACCACGCGGTTGCTGAAGCCGTCGTCCTGCGGCGCCGCCGTCGTGCCGCCCGCCGCGTACACCTCGCTGATCGCGTGGAGACCGCGCGAGACGCCGCCCCGGCGCCCGCCGGACGTGGCCAGGGATACCACCAGGATGGTCAGGCCGATGAACAGCGCGAGGCCGCCGGCAACCAGAACCATGGAGCCCATCGCGTCAGACCTCGACCTTCACCACACGCACGATCCAGAAGATGCCGGCGACCAGCAGTGTCACACCGACCAGCAGCATCACGACGCCGAGCGGGTCGGTGAACAGCGGCATGAGGTAGTCGCGGCGGGTGAGGAACATGAAGACGGCCAGCACGATCGGCAGGCCGATGAGGACGTACGCCGAGAGCCGGCCCTCGGCGGAGAGGCTGCGCACGTGCCGACGCAGCCGACCGCGCTCGCGCATCGTCTCCACGGCCGTCTGCAGCACCTCGGCGAGGTTGCCACCGACCTCGCGCTGGATCCGCACCGCCATGAGAGCCCAGGTCAGGTCCCGGTTGCCGGTGCGGGCCGCGACCCGTTCCAGGGCGTCGGCAAGGTCGCCACCCAGCCGGTACTCCGTAAGGGCCCGGCCGAACTCCTGCGACAGCGGCTCGGGCGTCTCGCGCACCAGCGAGTCCAGCGCCTGCGGCAGCGAGAAGCCCGACCGCAGCGAGCCGACCACCAACTGCAGGCCCTCGGGCAACTGCTCGGCGAAGAGCTCCCCTCGCCGGCTGACGCGGATCGACTGGTAGAGCATCGGAATGAGCGCGCCGAGCACCATGCCGAGCACCATGCCGATCCAGCCCACCAGGAACAGGCCGAGCACCGCGCCGCCGATGACGCTCAGCCCGCGGACCAGCACCCACTCGTGCGGGCGCAGACCCATGCCGGCGCGCTCCAGCTTGAGCGCGATGCCGGCCTCGTTGCCGCCGACGCGGACGAGCTCCTGCGCCGCCTTGAGCGCGGTACGCGACAGCGCGTTGCCGTCGTCGTCCTGGGTCTGCGTCGGCGTGGGCAGCGTGCGGGCAGGGCCGAACTGCGCGATCTGCTTGATCCGCTCGTGTCGGCGCGACCTCGGCCAGATGAGCGCGATCACCAGCAGAATCAGCGCCACGAAGACGACGGCGCCGGCGACGAGCGCCGCCCACCGGGGCGGCGCCGGGATCGACAGCTGTTCGGTCAGCGCGGGCAGGGAGATGTCCATGGGTGCGTGTTGATCCTGTCGTCAGGCGGCCGCGCCGCCGCCGAAGACCTCCGGCCCGACGGTGACGCCGACCTCGGCCAGCCGCTCCAGGAACTGGGGACGCACCCCGGTCGGGCGCAGCTGACCACGGAACCGGCCGAACTCGTCGGTGCCGGCGCGGAAGTCGAAGACGAAGATGTCCTGGAGGGTGACGATGTCGCCCTCCATGCCGAGCACCTCGGTGATGTGGGTGATCCGCCGGGTGCCGTCCTTGAGCCGGGTCTGGTGGACGATGATGTCGACCGCCGCGGAGATCTGCTCGCGGATGGCCCGCATCGGCAGGTCCATGCCGGCCATCAGCACCATCGTCTCGATGCGGGCGAGCGAGTCGCGGGGCGAGTTGGCGTGCACGGTGGCCAGCGAGCCGTCGTGGCCGGTGTTCATGGCCTGCAGCATGTCGAGGGCGGCACCGTCCCGGACCTCACCGACCACGATGCGGTCGGGGCGCATACGCAGGGCGTTGCGGACGAGGTCGCGGACCGTGACCTGGCCCCGGCCCTCGATGTTCGCCGGCCGGGACTCCAGCCGCAGCACGTGGTCCTGGCGCAGCTGGAGCTCGGCCGCGTCCTCGATCGTGACGATGCGCTCGTCGTCCGGGAGGAACTGCGACATGACGTTGAGGGTCGTGGTCTTGCCGGTGCCCGTACCGCCGGTGATGAGAATGTCGAGGCGGCCCCGCACGCACGCGTCGAGCAACGCGGCGACCTGTGGCGTGAGCGTGCCGAAGCCGATCAGATCGTCGATCGTGTACGGGTCGGCGGAGAACTTCCGGATGGTCAGCGCCGCGCCGTCGAGCGCGATGGGCGGCACGACCGCGTTGACACGGCTGCCGTCGGGCAGGCGGGCGTCCACCATCGGGCTCGACTCGTCGACGCGCCGACCGACCCGGGCGACGATCTTGTCGATGATGCGGCGCAGGTGGTCCTCGTCGACGAAGGCGGCGTCCACGGGCACGATGTGGCCGAACCGCTCGACGTAGATCTTGTCGGGGCCGTTGACCATGATTTCGGAGATGTCCGGGTCGCGCAGCAGCGGCTCCAGCGGGCCGTGCCCGAGGATCTCGTCGCAGATCTCCGAGGCGATCCGGCTGCGGTCGGCCGACGTGAGGGGCGTCTCCTCCCGGGCGAGGACGGCCTGCAGCGTCTCCTTCACCCGGTACTCCAGGACCTCCAGCGACCGCTCGTTGTAGAGCTGCGGGCCGAGGATCTCCTGCAGTTCCTGGTGGACGCGGCGCCGGATCTCGGCGAGCGGCCCGGTCGTGCGCGACGCTGTGCCGCGCGGCCGCTCGGCCGCCTCGACCACCACCTTCCGCTGCGCAAGGCGATCAGCAAGGCTCATGCTTCAGGTCATCTCCCTCGACCGAGGAGGCCGCGCAGGCCACCGGCGCGGGACGGCTCGGCCGGCCCGCTCGGGTTGGTCAGGCGACCGAGGGCGAACTCGCGGATCGACTTGCTCACGGGATGCTGCGGACTGTCGACCATGATCGGTACGCCCCGGTTGATGGAGACGGGCACGTCACGGCTCGACGGGATGTGGGCGCTGACGCTCGCGCGCGTGGCCCGTTCGATGTCGCTCGCTGAGAGCCCGACCTTCGCGTCGGACCGGTTGAGCACCACGAGCCGGTTCTCCTTGGGCAGGTCGAGCAGGTCGAACGTGTCCAGGGTGATGCGCAGGTTCTTCAGGGCCGGCATGTCCGGCGTCGTCAGCAGGACGTGCACGTGCGACGCGTCGAGCGCCGCCAGCACGTGGTCGGTGAAGGCCGGCGGGGTGTCGATGACGAGATAGTCGAACATGCCGCGGAGCAGGCCGAGCACCTCGACGACCAGGCCCTGGGTGATCCGCTCCGCCTCGGCCGGCCCGGCCGGGGCGAGCAGCGTGTCCAGGCCCGGGCTGTGCGGGGTGAGCAGCGCGCGCAGCGACACCTCTTCGAGCTGGTCACCGAGGGCGACCGCGTCCGCGATGCTGCGCTCGGGCACGAGCTGCAACATGATGGCGACGTCACCGAAGGCCAGATCCAGGTCGACGAGGCAGACCCGGCGCGCACCACCGGCGGCCAGCGCCGCCGCGATGTTGGTCGCCATCGTGGTCTTGCCGCACCCGCCCTTGGCGGCGAACACGGTGATGACCTTCGCGTCCCGCCCGCCGAACCCGGCGCCGCCGATGCGCCGCCCGGTGGTGGGGGCCATCTGCCGCGAGATCTCCATCGACCGGGCGCACGCCGCGAGCAGCGCGGCCGGGTCGTTGGTGGGCACGACCTCGCGCACGCCGGCGCGGATCGCCTCGCCGAGCAGACCCACGTCGACCCGGTGCCGGATGAGCACGACGCCCAGGGCGGGCCGGCTGAGCCGGTAGTCGGCGGCGATCGCCAGCGCGTCGCCGAGCTCAACGCCCGGGCCCAGGATGACGAGCTGCTCACCCGGGTACTCCGCGAGGAGGCGCGCGAGGTCCGCCGGCGCCACGGCGACGTGGACGTCGCTGCCGAGGAGCACCGCGAACTGTTGCGCCTCGCGCCTGTGCGGCTCGAACAGGACCGTCATGCCACCTTCTCCGTCCCTACCTGCGTCGCCGAGGCCTAGCGGAAGATCGGCGCCGAGCCGGCACCGGCGTCCCGATTGTCCACCCCGGCGCCTGCTTTGACGTCGGTTGAGTCACCGAGCAGACCAAGATAGAGGCTACCCACGCTGAGCCCCTCAATGAGCCGCTCGGCCTCAGCCTGGTTGACCGCGACGGTGATGAGCAGCGCACCGTCGCCCTCGCCGCCGCCACCGGTCGCCGCCTGCCCCGAGTTGCTCCCGCGCGGGGTGTACGTGCCGACGGCCAGCACCTCGACCTTCGGCAACAGCACCCGGGTACGGGTGAGCCCGACGGCCTCGCTGTCGCCGGCCGCCACCTTGTACGTCAGGAAGATGCTCACCTCCGAGCCCGGCTGCACGTAGCCGGCGACCTGCTCGGGCGCGCCCGTCTCCACCGTCACCGCGAGCTGCCCGCTGGGCAGCGCGAGTCCACTGTTGAGCTGGCTCTGCTGGCCGAAGTTCGCCGCCATCAGCACCTGGCCGGCCGCCACATTGGACGTGAGGACCAGCTTCGCCTGCTCCGGCCCGATCTGGCTGAGCGCGTCGGAGGGCACCGCGCCCTTCGGCATCTTCTCGAAACGCACGAGCTTGCGCGCGTTGATCTGGTCACCGGACGTGCCCGCCGGGATCGCCTGGGTCGCGACCGCCACCGTCACCGGGTTCGTGATGCGGTCCTGCGCGCGGGTGTCGGCGCTGAACGCGTAGTACAGCACCGCCGCGGTGCCGAAGGCCGCGAGGACGATCGAGACGGCGATCGCGAGGAGACGACGAGTCATGTGAGGAAGTCCTGATCTAGGTCGTGACGTGCGGACATGCTAGCCGGTGAGGGTGACGCTGCGAGTACGCCCGCCGCCGCTGGTGCTCGCGATGAGGGCGGTGGTTACCTGCCCGACGATGCATTCGTCGCCAGGCGGGCAGGCGTAGTCGGGTGCGGGTGGTTGCCAGGGGAAGTTGGGCACCCAGTTGGGCGCCCGGTCGAATGGCGCGGCCCCGCCCCGGTAGCCGAAGACGTAGAACTCCACGTACCCGATGACGTGGTACTCGGCGCTCGGGCCCGTGCCCTTCATCCCGTCGTACACCGGCAGGCGGATCCGGTCGTGGCCGAGCCAGGCGTCGTGCAGCAGGTTGGTGCAGGCCGGCGACCAGCGGGGACCGGTGTCGGCGGAACCGCCGACGAGCGTGGTCAGGCAACGACTGTTGGACGCGAACCAGGCGAAGTCCGGCGGCTCGTTCCAGCCGGTCGGGGGCCCGTCCGCACAGTCCTCCCGGTGGTCACCCGATGGCGGCGGCGGATTGCTGCTGCCGTAGTCGAACTGCCCGCTCGTGTCGAAGACGTCCATCTTCGCGATCTCGGGAGTGGTGGCGAACCCACCGTTGGCGCTGGCCCAGCTGTACATGCAGAAGGAGATGCCGAAGCCCAGGAAGCCGGTGGTGGTGGTCTGCCAGGACGCGCGCGCGCAGGCGCCGACCGACGTGCCGCCAACGCCGATGCCGCTGGAGAACACGGGCGGCAGCAGGGTCTGCCCGCTGCCGCGCAACGTGCCGACGTACACCTCGACGTACCAGTCCGTGGAGCCGGACGGCCGGTTGCCGACGCACCGCGTCAGGTTCGACGGCGGGGGGTACGAGTTGCAGGACGGCAGCGCGCCGCGCCGGTCCCGGCCGCAGACGTGCAGCACCTCCGTCGTGCCGTCGTCCGCGTTGGCGTTCGCCCACTGCCGGGCCAGCGGCAGGACGCCAGGATCGTTGAACTGGTCGCACGCCGTCCGGCGGCGGGCGCAGGCGTTGCCTACGGCGAGCGCCGCCGAGTCGGCGCCGCTCTGCAGTTGCTGCCGCTCGACGTACAGGGTGCCCACGTCGACAGCCAGCGCGGCGAAGCCCAGCAGCGCGCCGCTCGCGAGCAGGATGAGCACCGTCACCGCCACCGCGCCCCGGTCGCGGCGGCCCAGCCTGCGCGACAGCCAGCCGATCAGCACCGGCGGACGGGACGGGCCTGACGTCAACGGATGCACGGACTCACCGATTCGGAGGTCAGCGTCATCGTGCTGCTCGAGCCGATGAGCGCGCCGATCGGGGTGACGAACGTGAAGTCGTAACTGACCCGCACGCGCGCGGCGACGCGGGTCGCGTCGTCGGCGCACGACTCGACGGTGGGGTTGAGCGTCCCGAGCGAGCCGTTGGCCGCGTCGCGGGTCCACTTGACACCGTTGGCGTAACTGCTGACGGCGGCGGCCCGGGCGCCCTCACGGGCAGCCTGGGTAAGGGTGATCTTCGCGTTGAGCATCCGCCCGAAGTCGATGATCCCGAAAACCAGAATCAGAAGTACGGGCAACACAAGCGCGAACTCGACTGCGGCGGCCCCCCGGTCGCGCCGTCTGTGCACCATCGTCAGACCCACCTCGGAACGTGTCGCCCTATGCCGGATGTCCGCGGCGAACGGCACATCGCCCCACGTCACGGCAGGTCACCGCGCGCGCGACGATCACTATGCCGGGCCCGATAGCACACCCGCAATCGGGCACCTGACAGGAGAACAGGGGACAGAGAGGCCGCGCCGACGAGATCGACTCTCATCGGCGCGGCCACGCCGATGGATCAGCAGTTGGCGCTGGGCGCGTTCTTGGCGACACACTGCTGCACGGTGTTGAACCGGTCGCTCAGGGTGTCACCGAGCAGGTACACCGCGCCCGCGATCACGACGGCGATGAGCGCGACGAGCAGGCCGTACTCGACCGCGGACGCGCCCTTGTCGCGGCGCGCGATCGGGGTGCGCAGCCTAGCCTGAAGCTTCTTCACAGGACTTCTCCAATGTCGTGCAACCGCCCGAGCGGCGACCCGGGCGACCGCGCGTCGCGCGGAACCTGACGACGGTCCCGCATTCGTCCACAGCGTCGCTGTCAGGTAGCCGACTATTGGCCCTGGGTCGCTCACCTCGTCTTTAACCACCGATCAGCAGGTTTGAGCAGCCATTCGGCTGACTCGATCGCAAGGCGGTGAGGACTCATCCGACGAGCAACGCCATGACCAGCGCACCGACGAGCATGAATGGGCCGTGTGGCAACTCATCCTTGCGGCCGACCCGCCGCACGGCCATTAGGACCAGCGCGGCAAGACCCCCGAGAAGGATGCCGAGCGCCGTGCCGTACACGGCGACCACCCAACCGGCCCAGCCGAGCGCCGTTCCGGTGCTCAGTCCGAGCTTCACGTCGCCCAGTCCCATGCCGGCCGGCGAGATGAGCACGAGGACAAAATAGAACGCGCAGACGCCCAGGCCGGACAGGAACGCGACGCCGAGCCGCCCCGGTTCGCCCGCCACGAGCGCCGCGATGGCGAGCAGCGCCAAGAGGCCGACGTACGTGGGCAGCGTCAGCGGATCCGGCAGTCGGTGCACGGCGACGTCGACGAAGGTCAGCGCGACGCCCGCCAGCGCGAACCAGCACAGCGCGGCGAGCGTCCACGGTTCCGCGATCCGCCAGGCCAGCAGGCCACACACCGTGCCCGCCATGATTTCGACCAGCCACGGTGCGGGCCCGATCCGCGCGGCACAGCCAGGGCACCGCCCGGTCGGGGCGAGCGGCCCGGCCACACCGCGCCACCGGGCGCCGGGCAGCGCGCGCTGGCACCCGGGGCAGTCCCGACGCCACGCCGGCGGCTCATACGCGTCGGGCTGGCCCGGGTCGGCGTCGGCATGGGCCGCCGCCGCAACCGGCTCCGGTTCGCTGACGTGCGGCACCGAGTACCGCACGATCAACCCTCGCAGCACCGGCCCCGTGGCGGCGGCGAGCAGCGCGACGCAGGCGACGACGACAGCGGACACCCGGGCAGCCTACGGCCCGGTCACTCCCATTCGATGGTGCCCGGCGGCTTGCTCGTCACGTCGAGCACGACGCGGTTGACGCCCGGCACCTCGTTGGTGATGCGGTTCGAGATGCGCGCGATGAGGTCGTGCGGCAGCCGCGACCAGTCGGCGGTCATCGCGTCGTCGCTGGACACGGGCCGCAACACGACCGGGTGGCCGTAGGTGCGCCCGTCGCCCTGCACGCCGACCGACCGCACGTCGGCCAGCAGCACGACGGGGAACTGCCACACGTCGCGGTCGAGGCCGGACGCGGTCAGCTCCTCGCGGGCGATGTGGTCGGCCTGGCGCAGCAGGTCGAGCCGGTCGCGGGTGACCTCGCCGATGATCCGGATGGCCAGGCCGGGGCCCGGGAACGGGTGCCGCCACACGATCGCGTCCGGCAGCCCGAGCTGCGAGCCGACGGTGCGGACCTCGTCCTTGAAGAGCGTGCGCAGCGGCTCGACCAACGTGAACGCCAGGTCGTCGGGGAGGCCACCCACGTTGTGGTGCGACTTGATGTTCGCCGTGCCGGTGCCGCCGCCGGACTCGACCACGTCCGGGTACAGCGTGCCCTGCACGAGGAACTCGACGTGGCTCTCCGACTCCAGCTCGCGCGCGGCCTGCTCGAAGACCCGGATGAACTCCCGGCCAATGATCTTGCGCTTGGTCTCGGGGTCCGTGACCCCGGCCAGCGCGCCGAGGAACCGGTCGGCCGCGTCGACGACCTTGAGGTTGATGCCGGTCGCCGCCACGTAGTCCTTCTCGACCTGCTCGGCCTCGCCCGCGCGCAGCAGCCCGTGGTCGACGAAGACACAGGTCAGCTGGTCGCCGACGGCCTTGTGCACCAGGGCGGCGGCCACCGCCGAGTCGACCCCGCCGGACAGCCCGCAGATCACCCGCCCGCCGCCGACCTTGGCCCGGATCGCCGCGACCTGCTCGTCGATGATGTTGTCGCTGGTCCAGGCAGGCGCGATGCCGGCGACCTCATGCAGAAACCGCTCGAGTACGGCCTGGCCGTAGGGCGTGTGCGCGACCTCGGGGTGGAACTGCACCCCGGCCCGGCGGGTCGCCAGGTCCTCGAAGGCGGCGACCGGCGCGCCGGCCGTACTGGCCGTCACCGCGAACCCGGCCGGGGCGGCCGTGACGCTGTCGCCGTGGCTCATCCACACCCGCTGCTCGCCGGGGAGCCCGCCGAAGAGCGTGCTCGACTCGGGCGACGCGGTCAGCTCGGTGCGCCCGTACTCCCGCAGTCCGGTGTGGCTGACCGTGCCGCCGAGGACCTGGGCCATCGCCTGGAAGCCGTAGCAGATGCCGAACACCGGCACGTCGCTGTCGAAGAGGGCGGCGTCGATCTGGGGCGCGCCCGGCTCGTACACGCTCGACGGCCCGCCCGACAGGATCACGGCCGCCGGCTGCTTCGCCAGCATCTCGGCGGCCGGCATCGTGTGCGGCACGATCTCCGAATAGACCTTGGCCTCACGCACCCGCCGCGCGATCAGCTGGGCGTACTGGGCGCCGAAGTCAACAACAAGAACCGGCCGCGGAATGCTCATGCGCATGAGCCTACCGAGGCCTGCCGGCGCCTCCTCCGGTGGCGTGACATCATGGCAGCCCTCGACGACCGGGCAGGAGGGGACATGACGGACAGGGTCCGCTGGCTCCTGGCCTGGCTCGCCCTGGCGCCGTCCGCCGCGATCTCCGCCGGCAAGCTCGTCGACTCCGACCCGTGGTGGCAGATCCGGACCGGACAGCTGATCTGGGACACCGGACGCCTGCCAGCCGCGGACCCGTTCTCCTGGACCGTCCCTGGCCGCCCCTGGGTGCTGAACTCGTGGGGCTACGACGTGCTCCTGGCCGGCGCCCACCACCTCGGTGGGATGGCCGGTGCCGCGCTGCTCGGCGCGGTGTTCGCCTGGCTGGCGCTGGGCGCCATGCTGCTGCTGGCCCGCGCCTGGGCAGCCCCGCCGGCGGCGGTGGTTGTGGTGCTGGTTGCCGGGACTGTCCTTTTCATTCCCTGGTTCAGTTCACGTCCCCATCTGGTGGACTACGCGGCAGTGCCGCTGCTGATCCTGCTCGTGGGACTCGTTCTCAACCGTGCACGGTCCGCGCTCGCCGGCCTGGTCGGCGTGGTCGCCCTCCAGGTGGTCTGGGTCAACCTCCACGCCGCCGCGACCCTCGGCGTCCTCATCGTCGCCATCCTCTGCGCCGCGGACGCCGTCACCGCCGGTCGGCGGTCACCCGCCTGGTGGCGCTACGCGGGCCTGGCCGCCGCGAGCGTGGTCGGCGCCGTCGTCAACCCCTACGGTCTGGACGTGTTCACGCAGGCCTCGCGGGTGCGCGACGCGTCCGCGACCATCAAGGAGTGGGCCCCGATGACCCTGTCGAACTGGCAGGACGTCGCCATGCTCGTGGTCGCCGCGGCCGCCGTCGCGGTGGCGATCGTCCGCCGGTGGTGGGGACCGGCGCTCATCGTCATCGCCTTGGCGGTCGCCGGCGCCACGATGGTCCGGTTCCTGCCCATCACCGGCGCGGTGGCACTGCCCCTCGTCGCTTCTGCCGCCGGTCTGCCGGCCGTGGCGGCCGTCCTGGAACGACGGCGACGCTGGCTGATCGCGGTGGTCTCTGTGGCTGTCGCGGCGATGCTCGCACCAGCCGGGGCGGCGCTGGCTCAACCCGGGCGCTCGGCCTACGGCACGGAGCTCACGGCGGCGCTGCCTTCCGGCTGCAAGCTGTTCAACTCCTACGTGCTGGGCGGAATGGTGATCCTCGCGCGGCCCGACGTGCCGGTGAGCCTGGACTCCCGGAGCGACCTCTACGGCGCCGCACTCATCACGGAGCTGAGCAGCCTGTCGGTCGACGACATCGTCGCCCGTGGCGTCACCTGTGTCCTGGTGCGATCCACCGACTCCCGGGTCGCGGGCCTGCGCACCGACCCACGCTGGCGCCTCGCCGTCGAGGACAAGGCCGCCGTCGTCTTCCTCCGCGCCTCGCCCCGACTATGAGCAAACCTTGGACCCTCGACCGCGAGACGCCCGAGCGGCCGGTGGCACGCGCTGCGCTTGCGGCGCGTGCCACCAGCGCGGGCGTGGAGCGGATCTTGCTCCTGGACGCTGACACCGGCCGCTTTGCAGCCTTCGCGGGCGTTCCTTCGGACGGCATCCTGCGTCCGCTTGCGCTGTCGCACGACGGCCGGTACTTGCTGTTCTCTGTTCTCGAGGACGGCGGCCGGACCATGCTGCTTGTCCTTCACCGCTTGGCAGACGGCCACAATCGCCGCCTCTACAGGCCCGACGGCTACTTCGACGTCCTTGCGGCAGTTGCTCCCGATGGGCGAACCGTCGCGACGCTGAGCGACGACGATGATGAGGTCGTCTGTATCGATCTTGTGGACCTCGAAGCCCTGACCCGGCGGCGCGCTTGGTCGGGCGCTGGAGGAGCTTCGCTGAACGAGGCTGTTATCGCGTGGTCGCCCAGCGGCGACATGGTCGCAGCCACCTACTACCTCACGCATATCGATGGCGTGGCTACGGTGATCGTAAACGTTCGTTCCGGCGCTGTCCTGCGTCACTACGAGCGCCGAGCCATAGTGGGCTGTACGAACGGCTCATGGGTCGACGACCACCACGTGATCCTTGTCGATGAGCCGAGCGAGGAGTTTTCCCCGCCCGCAGATCTCGTGGATGTCCGTGACGGATCCACGCGGCGTCTCCACTCTCAGGATCGGTGGAGGAATTCGTTGGCAATTGTCGACGGCCGGTTCCTGTCCCAGATGTACGGCAGCAGCGACCTGTATCTCACCGATCTCGATGGCAATGACGCCGAGTTGCTCCTGACGGTCGCGGCCGGCCTCGACTTGCTCGACATCGCTCCCGAGGCACTCGCACGACTCGACACGGGGCCTTAATCACGAGGGCGTCGTAGCGCTGCGGGTGCGCCTGCCGGGACCGCCTCGCTGCGCGGCGCTACGGGCGCGACCGGTCTATACGCCTCGCCCAGCGGCGGGCGTGGGTCGGCCTCGCCCACGTTCGGCCAGAACGACATCGCCCGCTCGGCCAGCGCCGCGATCGTCAAAGACGGGTTCACACCGAGGTTCGCCGGCACCGCCGCACCGTCGACGACGTGCAACCCCGGATGCCCGAACACCCGGTGGTACCCGTCCACGACGCCGGACGCCGGGGACGCGCCGATCGCCGCACCGCCCAGGATGTGCGCCGTGACCGGCATCGAGAGGATCTCCGTGACCGAGCCGCCCGGCACCCCGTCGATCTCCTCGGCGAGCAGCCGGGCCGCCCTGTTACCGGCCGGGATCCAGTCCGGGCTCGGGGCCCCGTGCCCCGGCGTGGCCCGGAGCTTCAACCGGCCCACCAGGTTCCGCCGCTGCACCAGGGTCAGCGAGTTGTCGAGGGTCTGCATGACCAGCGCGACGACCGTCCGCTGCGACCAGCCGCGCACCGACAGGGTGCGGGCCGCGGTGACCGGGTGCCGCAGCAGGGTCGCGAGCCAACGCCGGGCCCGCCGCGGGCCGCCGTCGGTCAGCACCGTCTGCAGCAGGGCCATCGCGTTGGAGCCGCGGCCGTAGCGGACCGACTCGATGTGGGTGTCCGCGTCCGGGTGGATCGAGCTGGTGATCGCGACGCCCTCGGTGAAGTCGAGGCCGCGTTTGCGGGCCGCGCGGGTCGGCACGGACGCGCCCAGCACGGCCTCCGAGTTGGTCCGGGTCAGCGCCCCGACCCGGTCCGACAACGACGGCAGCGCGCCGGTGGCCCGCATCCGGTGCAGCAGCCGCTGCGTCCCGAGCGTCCCGGCCGCGAAGATCACCTGAGTGGCTCGCAGCTCGCGACGCCGCCGGCGCAGTAGAGACCCGGAACGAACCGTTGTGACGGCGTACTCCCCAGATCCGAGCGGGACCACCGCGGTGGCCGAGGTGTCCGCGATGATCTCCACCCCTGCACGTTCGGCGAGGTAGAGGTAGTTCTTGACCAGGGTGTTCTTGGCGTTGTGGCGGCACCCGGTCATGCACGAGCCGCAGTGCTGGCAGCCAGCCCGGGAAGGCCCGACCCCACCGAAATACGGGTCCGGCACCGTGACACCCGGCGACCCCAGGTGCACACCGACCGGGGTGAGCTGAAACGACGACGAGACGCCCAGGCGCCGCGCCACGGACAGCAGCGCGTCGTCGGCCGGCGTCATCCGGGGGTAGCGGGTCACGCCCAGCATCCGCGACGCCTGGTCGTAGTGCGGGGCCAGCTCGGTCGCCCAGTCGGTGATCGAGGCCCACTGAGGGTCGGCGAAGACCTCGGCGGGCGGCTCGTAGAGCGTGTTGGCGTAGACGAGGCTGCCGCCGCCGACGCCGGCCCCGGACAGCACGAGGACCCCGCCGGCGCCGCGCCGGCCGCGGATGAAGTCCATCCGCTGGATGCCTCGGCAGCCGAGGGCGGGCGCCCACAGGAACCGGCGCAGCCGCCACGACGTGCGGGGCAGTTCGTGGTCGGCGAAGCGGCGACCAGCCTCCACCACGGCGACCCGGTAGCCCTTCTCCGCGAGGCGCAGCGCGGCCACGCTGCCGCCGAACCCCGAACCGATGATCACCACGTCGTACACGCTGGGAATTGTTGCGCGCGGGTGAATCCCCTGGCTAGGGCTTCGGCGGCTTGGTCGTGCCGTAGGCCCAGGCCTGGAACAGGTCGTCGAGCTGCTTGCCGGAGATCTTCTCGGCGTACGCGATGAAGTCAGCCGTACTGACGTTGCCGTCCCGGTGCTCGACCGGCCAGCCCGTCAGGATCCGGTCGAACGCGGCGTCGCCGATCGCCTCCTTGAGGGCGTACAGGGTCATCGCGCCCCGGTCGTAGACCGAGTCGCTGAACAGGTGCTCGCGGCCCGGGTTGGCCGGCGGGATGGTCCACACCTCCGGCTCGGCCGAGTCGTACGCGTTGTTGAACGAGGTCGCGAGCGGCCGACGGTACTCCTTCTCGGCCCACAGCCAGCCGGCGTAGGTCGCGAAGCTCTCGTTGAGCCAGATGTCGCGCCAGTCGCGCACCGACACGCTGTCGCCGTACCACTGGTGGGCCAGCTCGTGCGCGATCACCGTCACGGGCGGCTTGGGCCCCACGAAGAACGACGACACGTACACGGGTCGGGTCTGGTTCTCCAGCGCGAACCGCATGTCCGTGTCGTCGTGCACGATCCCGCCGACCGTGTCGAACGGGTACGGCCCGAACTTCGTCTCCAGGAAATCAAGGATCTCGGGGGTACGGTCGATGGCGTCGCTGACCGTGTCCGGCAGACCGGTCGCCACAGCGATGATCACGGGCATGCCGTCGTGCGTGCCGGAGCGCACCTCATAGTCGCCGATCACGGCCGTGGCCAGGTACGTCGCCATGGGCGAGTGGGTCTCCCAGCGCCACGTCGTGTGCCCGTCGTGCTTGACCTTGCCCACCAGCACACCGTTGCTCAGCGCCGCGAGGTCGCCGGGCACGGTCAGGCTGATGTCGTAGGTGGCCTTGTCGGAGGGGTGGTCGTTGCACGGGAACCAGGACGCCGCGCCCTCCGGCTGCCCCAGCGCGAGCGCCCCCTCGTCGTGCTGGACGAAGCCCTCCCCGCCGGACAGGCCCGGCTCCCGGTACGCCGTCGGCGCCCCGGAGTACTCGATGACGGTGGTGAACGCAGCGCCCGCGGCAAGCGGGGCGGCCGGGGTCACGGTGAGCTCGTCCCCGGCCCGGGACACGGTCGCCGGCTGGCCGGCCACGGTCGCGGAGGCGACGATGAGGCCGTGCAGGTCCAGGTTGAAGCGGGACAACGCGACCAGCGCCGTCGCCTCGATCGACGCGCGGGCGGTGATCCGATGCCCGGCGGGGTCGTAGGTGAGGCCCAGGTCGTAGTGGGCGACGTCGTACCCGCCGTTGCCGGCGCCCGGGTAGTAGGGATCGCCCAGGCCGGGCGCGCCGACCCCGGGCGCCACCGTCACCGCGGCGCCGAGGGTGGGCGGCTGCCAGACCGGCAGCGGCTCAGCGGCGCCGCAGCCGGCGAGCACGACGGTGACGCCCGCTACGGTCGCCCAGCGCCGCCAACCACCCGTCCCCGTCGATCCCACCCGCACCGTCCGGCTCAACGGTCGAGGACCAACCCGACCTTCTGGAACTCCTTGAGATCACGGTAGCCGCACTTGGCCATCGCGCGGCGCAGGCCGCCGAACAGGTTCAACGAGCCGTCGGGGTCGTTCGACGGGCCGTAGAGCAGCTGCTGCAGCGAGCCGAGCGGCTCGTCGGCCAGCCCGTACAGGCCGCGGGGCAGATCGGGGTGGCTCGCCGCCGAGTGCCACCAGGCGCCGCCGGCCGGGGCGCCCTCGGCCCGGGTCAGCGCGTCGCCGAGCATGACGGCGTCCGCGCCGCAGCCCAGCGCCTTGGCGATGTCGCCGGAGGTGTCGATGCCGCCGTCGGCGATGAGGTGTACGTACCGGCCACCGGTCTCGTCGAGGTAGTCGCGGCGGGCCGCGGCCGCGTCGGCGATCGCGGTGGCCATCGGGACGCGGATGCCCAGCACCCGGTCGGTGGTGGCCAGCTCGTCGGCGCCCACGCCCACGATGACGCCGGCCGCGCCGGTGCGCATGAGGTGCAGCGCCGTCTTGTAGTCCGTGCAGCCGCCCGCGATGACCGGCAGGTCCAGGTCGGCGATGAACTCCTTCAGGTTGAGCGGCTCGTCGGTCGTCGAGACGTGCTCCGCCGAGACGATCGTGCCCTGGATGACGAGGATGTCCACGCCCGCGTCGAGGATCACCGGGGCGAGCGCGAGGGTGTGCTGCGGGGACACCCGCACCGCCACCGTCACGCCGCCGTCGCGGATGACCTTGACGCGCTCGGCGATCAGCTCCGGCTTGATCGGCTCCGCGTACGCCTCCTGGAGGCGGCGGGTCGCCGCGATGCCGTCGTCGTCGAGCCGGGACAGCTCCTCCAGCAGCTTGGACGGGTCCTCGTACCGGCACCACAGGCCCTCGACGTTGAGCACGCCGAGGCCGCCGAGCCGGCCCAGCGCCACGGCGGTGTCGGGGCTCATCGTGGCGTCGCTCGGGTGCGCGACGCACGGGATGTCGAACCGGTACGCGTCCAACTGCCACGCCGTGGAGACGTCGTTGACGTCGCGGGTGCGACGGCTGGGCACGATCGCCACGTCGTCCAGGTGGTAACCCCGCTGCGCGGTCTTGCCCAGGCCGATCTCGACGACATCTCGCACGGCGGCTGCTCCTTAACGGGTGTGGTAGTTCGGGGCTTCGACGGTCATCTGGATGTCGTGCGGGTGGCTCTCCTTGAGCCCCGCCGCGGTGATGCGGACCAGCTGGCCCCGGTTGTGCATGTCGGCGATGGTCTCCGCGCCCACGTAGCCCATGGCCAGGCGCAGGCCGCCGATGAGCTGGTGGGCCACCTGCGACAGCGGGCCCCGGTACGGTACCTGACCTTCGATGCCCTCGGGGACGAGCTTCTCCTCGGCCACGTCGTCCTGGAAGTACCGGTCCTTCGAGTACGACCGGCCCTGGCCCCGGGACTGCATCGCGCCGAGCGAACCCATGCCGCGGTACGACTTGAACTGCTTGCCGTTCATGAAAATGACCTCGCCGGGGCTCTCCTCGGAGCCCGCCAGCAGGCCACCCAGCATGACGGAGTGCGCGCCCGCGACGATCGCCTTGGCGATGTCGCCCGAGTACTGGATGCCGCCGTCGGCGATGACCGGCACGCCGGCCGGCCGGCAGGCCCGGGCCGCCTCCATGATCGCGGTGATCTGGGGCACGCCCACGCCGGCCACGATGCGGGTGGTGCAGATGGCGCCGGGGCCCACGCCGACCTTGACCGCGTCGGCGCCCGCCTCGACCAGCGCGGCGGCGCCCGCGAACGTGGCCACGTTGCCGCCGATCACGTCGATGACGGTGTCCTTCTTGAGCCGGGACACCATCTCCAGGACGGCCCGCTGATGGCCGTGCGCGGTGTCCACGATCACGATGTCCACGCCGGCGTCGACCAGGGCGCGGGCCCGCTTGTAGGAGTCCTCGCCCACGCCGACCGCCGCGGCGACCCGCAACCGGCCCTGGGAGTCCTTGCTGGCGTTGGGGAACTGCTCACTCTTGGTGAAGTCCTTCACCGTGATCAGCCCGCGCAGGCGCCCGCCGTCGTCGACGAGCGGCAGCTTCTCGATCTTGTGCTGGCGCAGCAGGCCGAGAGCCTCGTCCTTGCTGACCCCGACGGGCGCGGTGACCAGCGGCATCCGGGTCATGATCTCGTGGACCGGGCGGCTGTTGTCGGTCTCGAAGCGCATGTCCCGGTTGGTGACGATGCCGACCAGCACGCCGTCGGCGTCGGTCACGGGCACGCCGGAGATCCGGTAGCGGGCGCAGAGGGCGTCCACGTCGCGCAGCGTGTCCTCGGGACCGCAGGTGACCGGGTTGGTGACCATGCCCGCCTCGGACCGCTTGACCTGGTCGACCTGGAGGGCCTGGTCCTCGATCGAGAGGTTGCGGTGCAGGACGCCGATGCCACCCTGACGGGCCATGGCGATCGCCATGCGCGCCTCGGTCACGGTGTCCATCGGGCTCGACACGATGGGCATCGCGATGTCGACACTGCGGGTGAGTTTGGTCGCCGTGTTGACCCGGCTGGGCACGATGTCGGACTCGGCGGGCTGGAGGAGGACGTCGTCGTAGGTGAGGCCGAGCGGCAGCGGCTGGGACAGATCCATGGCGAGTAAACCCCGATCGATTGGCCCGGCACCGCCGGCACCGGTCCCCCGGGGCTGCGATGTCCGGATTCGTCAGCACGGCTTTGCGGGATGCGCCCCCCGCACGTTGCCGATTCATCGTAGCCCGTCACGCGATCAAGCCCGTCGCCGCACGGCGCGCGCGTGGCGCACGTCGCCCTCCCGGGGGTCCGGCACCGGGTCGGACCCCCGGTGCGAACCGCGCCGGGACGCGGGCCGCCCGCCCGGCGGGGCGGCGGCACGGGCGATACCGTGGAGGCGTGCATGACGAGCCGCTCGATCCGTTCCGCGACGATCCCGAGGACCCGTCGGCGGATCTTGAAGAGGGAGACGAGTCTCTCGATCCGTTGACGGACGATGAACGCCGTGACGTCCAGGAGGATCTGTCCGACCTGAAGATCTACGAGGCGCTGCTGCAGCCGGCCGGCGTCCGTGGGCTCGTCATCGACTGCGAGGACTGCCGGGAGCCGCACTACTTCGACTGGGCGCTGCTGCGGGCAAACCTGCGCCACCTGCTCGAGTCGGGCCGCCCGCGCGTGCACGAGCCGGCCTTCGACCCGGACCCGGACCACTACGTGACCTGGGACTACGCCCGCGGGTACGCGGACGGCGTGCACGATTCGATGCTCACCGACGACGACCTCGACGACGAGGACACCGAGGACGACGACACGCCGCCCGCCCCCGCCTGACCCCCGGACACGCGGGGGCCACGCGGCGGGCGGTGGGACTCAGGTGACCATGCCGGCCCGGAAGGCCGCCGCCACCGCGTGGGCCCGGTCGCGGGCGCCGAGCTTGCGGAACAGGCGCCGGGCGTGTGTCTTGACCGTGTCCTCGGAGACGTAGAGCTCCCGACCGATCTCCGCGTTGCTCTTGCCGTCGGCCATCCGGCGCAGCACCTGCAGCTCCCGCTCGGTGAGCGCGAGCCGCCGCTGCGGGCCGGCGTTGCCCCCCGCGCCCGCCCCGAAGGCCGGCCCCTGATTGGGCGTGCCGGGCGCGCCCGCCTGGTAGCCGGCCCCCGACGCGTTCACCGCCCCCGGAACGGGCACGGCCCCGGCGCGCCCGGCTCCCCCGCCGCCGGGAGCGCCGGGCTGGCCCGTCCCCGCCTGTTGCGCCGGCACGGCGTCGAACCGCTGCTGCTGCGGCACGGCCGGCTTGGTCGGTTGGACCAGCAGCATGAACCCCTTGGTCACCGACGTGATGAGGTCGTCGCGCTCACCTCTGACGAACCCGCGCGCGCCGGCCACCACCGCGGCCTGCGCCACCGTGGGCTCCTCCGGCCCGACGAGTACGACGATGGCGCCGGGGGCGCGCTCGCGCACCAGTCGGGTGAATCCGACCGTGTCCGGCCTGGTCAGCGCGGTGTCGGCGAAGACAATGTCGGCCGGCTGTTCGGTCAGCCGGGCCAACGCCTCCGGACCGCTGAGCGCGGTGCGGATCGCCGCACCGAGCCCGAGCCGGGTCGCGCAGTTGGCAATGGTCTGCGCGGCCACCGTTGTGCGGACGCAAACGAGGACTGATCGCACGTGCACTCCTTATCTCTCCCCGGGAGGAAGGAGAACATGAGGAGCACTGATCATTCTCCGGTTTGCGGTAGATGCCTGTCCGTAGTCACGCGATAACGCACAACCAGTCCGGTTTCATCTTCACCCGGATCGGGGTACGGTCCACTGTGTTGTGCGCCCGGCGGTCCGCGCGGGAGGCGAACCGAATGTCGAATGTGACCAGATTGCCCGGCCCTATCGCCGAGGTGTGGGACTGGCAGCGTAACGGCGCTTGCCGTGGGCGCGACAGCGCCCAGTTCTTTCACCCGGACGGTGAACGCGGCGCGTCACGCGCGCGGCGGGAGAACGCGGCGAAAGCCGTGTGCGGCTCCTGTCCGGTGCGCGCCGAATGCGCGGCGCACGCCCTGGCCGCCAAGGAACCGTACGGCGTGTGGGGCGGCTTCACCGAGACCGAGCGGATCCGACTGCTCGCGTCGGGGTGGGAGGACGCCGCCGAACGCGGCCGCTACCGCGTCGACGTGCGCCGCCTGGAGGCGCGTCTCGGCCTGCCCACCCGTGTCATGTCCACCGCGCCACCCGGGGTCATCGCCGCGCAGCGTCGCCGGCCCGGCCGCCGGCCGTCGCTGGGCCGCGTGCCGGTGACGGTGCGCTGATCAGGCCACCGTCACCTTGACGGTGTGGTACCCGGTCGCGCCGTCGGGAATCGGCGGCGTGGTCTGCTCTACCTGCGGCGTGCCGGCATTGTCGCTGGCCCGCACCTGCAGCTTGTACGTCCCGGGGGTGGCCTGCCACTCCCAACGCCACTGCCGCCACGTGTCGATGGAGACCGTCGCGGCCAGGGTCGCCTTCTGCCAGGCGCCGCCGTCCACGCGTACCTCCACTGTGGAAATTCCGCGGCGCTGCGCCCACGCGACTCCGGCGACCACGACGGTCCCGGCCGCGACCTCGCGGCCGTGGCTCGGCGTGTCGATCCGCGACTGCGTCTTGATCGGCGCCTCGCGCGCCCACCCGCGCGGGATCCAGTAGGCGTCGAAGTCGGCGAAGCTGGTCAGCTCCAGCTCGGCCAGCCACTTCGTGGCGGACACATAGCCGTACAGCCCCGGCACGACCAGCCGCGCGGGGAAGCCGTGGTCGATCGGCAGCGGGCTGCCGTTCATCCCGACCGCGATCATCGCGTCGCGGCCGTCCAGCAGCGCCGCGGTGGGCGAGCCGGCGGTGAACCCGTCGACGGACCGGCTGACCACCTGATCGGCTCCCGCCTGCGGCGCCGCCTCCAGCAACAGGTCCTTCAGGAGTACGCCCTGCCAGCGCGCGTTTCCGATGAGGTCGCCGCCGACGGGGTTGGACACGCAGGACAGCGTCACGTACCGCTCGATCATGGGGCGGGCGAGCAGCTGCTCCCAGGTGAGCGTCATCGGGTTGTCGACCCGGCCGTGGATGCGCAGCTTCCAGTTGGCGGGGTCGACGCGCGGCACCACCAGGGCGGTGTCGATGCGGTAGAACGAGCGGTTGCTCGTCACGTACGGGCTGAGTCCCGGGACGTTGAGGTTGGCCTCCACCGGCGCGGTCGCGCCCGGGTCCCCCGCGGCGGGCAGCACGACCTTCTCGCGCGCGTCGCTGACGCTCAACAGCACGCTGAGCCACCGGCCACCCACCCCGGCCGCCAGCCCGACGACGGACGCCAGGCCGACGCCGCGCAGGAACCGGCGCCGCCCGTGCGCCTCCTCCTCGGCCGCCCCGCTGTCCACCGAGACCCGGCTACGCTCGGCCAGCAGCCAGGTGAGCGCGAACATCCCGACGACGCCGCCGACCAGCGAGGGCAGCGCGGCCGTTGGTCCGACGTCGTGGCGGGTCAGCGCGGCGCCCACGCCGATCGCGGTGAACAGGCCGAGGCCGGCGTACCCCACCCAGCGCCACCGGGCGGCGAGCACGCCGATGACCGCGGCGAACGCCGCGAGCAGCACCGACGTGCCGACGAGCAGGGCCACCTTGTCGTACGTGCCGAACCAGCGGATGGCCAGCTCCTTGCCGGCCTCGGGCACATGGTCGACGACCCACCCACCGACGGCGACGAGCGGCGCCGTACGCGGCCCGGTGAGCACCGCGACCAGCTCCGCAACCCCGATCGCCACCCCGGCGGCGACGACACCCGCCAGCGCCCCGTCCCGCTTAGTCCGCGCCACGCCCACCAGTCTGTCCCTCCCGGCCCCACCCGCCAACGCCCACAAGGCGCGACCGCCCCGCCACGAAGGCCCACGCCCAACTCGCCCGCCCGGTTCAACCCCAGCATCCACCGCGATCCGCCCCGCCTACCACCAACCGCCGCTCGCCGCCGCTCCCGCCGCCCACTGCGCACCGCTCGGCGCCCCGAATCTTGGGGCCAACAGGCCCCCAAGATTCACCGCACCCCAACCGCCCCAGCCCCACCCATTGCCGATCTTGGGACGAAAGTGCCGCCAGGGCAACGTTTTCGTCCCAAGATCCG
>NZ_BAAALT010000007.1:0-15194 GCF_039528515.1 Luedemannella flava | reverse complement strand
CAGCCACGAGATGTTCGAGGCTGACCTCGACAGGGTGCGCCACGGCAGCCTGTCCCCGGTGCTGCGCGACGCCCTGGACGCCGCGAACCTGACGGACGGCGAGACGCTCGTCCGCAGGCTGGGCGAGCGGATCGTGCGGGACAAGGGCTACTTCGCCCTGCATGCCGATCCGCACTCAAGGCTGATGTACGACGCGATGTTCTGGCTCCACTCGCACCTGCGGACGCCAACCTCGTACGAGGACTTCGTCCACCTGCCCGCCGGGCAGGTCGACTACGGGCGCCCCTGCTACCTGATCATGATTGCGACGAGCCTCGCCGATCACCCGTACGGGTTCTGCACAGGTGGATACGCCGAGGGGTTCCTGCGGGACTGGTGGAACGACCGGACAGCCAGCGACGCGATCGTCGCCGTGGACGATGGGTGCCGTCTCTCGGCGCAGTACGCGGCGCGGCTCGTCAGCGCGCTTCGCGCGATCGACGGGGAACCATCCTGAGTCGCTGGCCCACGCACAAGCCGACGACGGCGCTGTGGCGAATTTCGGCCAGATAGCGACCCTTATTCGCCACAGCCGCGATGGCCCGGCCAGTCACTCACACCGCCACCAGCCGTAGTCCGGTCGCCTCGATGGGGGTCATGTCGTCGGGTACGCGGGCGGGGGCGGGGTCGCCCAGCCACAGGGTGGCGCGGCGGGAGCGGACGGCGCCGCCCCGGCCGAGGGCGGCGACGGTCAGCTCGCGGCGGCGCAGCCGGCCGCGACCCGCCTCGAGTCCGTGCCACTGCCCGCCGGTGACGGTCAGCGTCAGGTCGACCCCGGCCCACTGTCCAAAGGGGATGAGCACGTTGCCCCGCTGCCGCGCGCGGGCCGCGAGCCGGCCGCTGGTGGCGGCGGGCACGGGGCCGGGCGTCGCGGCGACGACGATGTCCACCCCGTCGAGGAGGGCGGCGACCACGCTGACCCAGTCGGGGCCGGGCGCCGGGACGAGCGCGAGCCGGGACAGCTGCACGCCCGCCTCGGCCGCGGCGGCCAGGCCGAGGTCGGGCCGGCCGACCACCGCGCACCAGGCACCCGCCGCGGTGGCCTCGGCGAGCAGCGAGTACAGCAAGGAGGTGGCGCCGGTGGACGGGCCGGGCGCCACCGCGACGGTGCTGCCGCGCCGTAGGCCGCCCCAGGGCAGCAGCCGCGCCAGGGTCGGCTCGACCGGCAGGATGTGGGCGACGCCGGTCGGGTCGGCGGGCGCGCTGGCGGCCCGGACCAGGCCGCTGGCGCGCAGCCGGGCCAGGTTGTCCGGCTCCGCGCTGGCGACCCGCGACGACCGGTCGGACGGCTGGTCCGCCCGCCGCAGCGCCACGACGTCTGCCACGACGACCTCTGTTCTCTGTGCTGAGCTGTGCTTGTGGTGCGGATCGGCCGCGGCGCGCGAAAGGTCAGGAGGCTAGTTCGTCGAACGCCGGCTGGTAGGCCAGACCGAGCTCGTCGGCCACCAGGTCGACGAACTGACCCGCCGAGCGGAGCAGGTCGTCGGCCTCGCGGGTGGAGACCGCCCGGGCGATGCCCGCCTCGGCGGCCGCCCGCTTGCCAGCGCCGGCGGCGAAGAACGCGGCCCAGTCCCCCATCTCGGGCGCCACGAGGTCGAGCAGCGCCCACACGCTGGTCACCCGGCTGCGACGACCGGCGCCGGGACGGGCGCGGGCGGCGAGAACGGCGGCCGCGGCACGCAGCGCGGCCAGATGCGCGGTGGCGTAACGCAGCCCGTCAGCCTCGGTGCGGGCGGCCTCCGCCAGCCCGCGACGGGCGAGAATGAGCAGCTCGATCGGGGTGCGGTGGGGCAGGACGTGCGCCGGCACCGTCGGGATGCGGGCCGTCGGGCGCGCGCTCACCGGTCGGGCGGTCGGGTCGACGGAAACTGGCACCATCACGACATCACTCCTCCGCTGGCGGGCCAGGACGGCCCACCCGCTGTCGTTCGCTGCGGAGGAAGGCGCAGCGTGTTGTCCGTGCCGGTGCTGGCCGGGTGAGGAGCTTCCCCACGCCCCACCCGGCCAGCCGTGCCCGACGCGAACGTCGGACCAACGGTCGGGTCCACCGTCCGCCACCCAGGGGTCGAGGGTGGCGGACGGCGAGCCCACCCATGGGCCGGACCCGCGAATGCCCGGCCCAGGCGGAGGGTCATGCCGCGAACACGGCCCTCCGTGCCATCGAACACGTGATCTATTATCGAACCCGTGTTCGAACACTCGTACAGAGTAAACCTCACCCCCGACAAGTTCGCAACGATTCCCCGGGCCCCAGGTCGGCCCGGGATCGGGCGGAACGCCCGCGCCCCGGGGCGGTGCCGGGTGGCCGCGTCCCCCAAGATGGACGCATGCAAGAGCACCCCAACGTCGTCGCCGTCCAGGACGCCCTGGACGCGGCGGGGACATCCGGCCAGGTCCGGATCNCCCCCCGCCCGCCGAGGCCCTCGGCGTCACCGTGGGGCAGATCGCCAACTCCCTGATCTTCGCGGCTGACGGCGAGCCGCTGCTCGTCCTCACCTCGGGCGCGCACCGGGTCGACACGGCCAAGGTCGCGGTCACGCTCGGGATCGGGGAGCTCCGCCGGGCCACCCCCGAGTTCGTCCGCCAGCACACCGGGCAGCCGATCGGCGGGGTCGCCCCGCTCGGCCACCCGAAGCCGGTGCGCACCCTGGTCGACACCGCCCTCGCGCAGTACGACGAGATCTGGGCCGCCGCCGGCGTGCCCCAGGCGGTCTTTCCCACCACCTTCGCCGAACTGGTCCGCGTCACCGCCGGCACCCCCGCCGAGGTGGCATGAGCGAGCGAATCATCACAGCGGAGAGACCCGCATGAGTTCCCCTACCCTGGTCCGCTGGACCGCCGAGGATCTGGTCGGGCGCCTCGACGAGGTGCTCGCCGTCTACGCGGCCGCGATGGACTACCCCCCGGACCTGGTCTCGGCGCGGCGCGGCTTCATCACCGCGCACGCGCGCCGGGCGGGCTTCCGCGCCGTGGGGGCGCTCGACGAGCAGGGCGCCGTGCTCGGCTTCGGCTACGGCTACCTGTCACATTCCGGGCAGTGGTGGCACGACCAGGTGCGGGGTGCCATCCGCCGGGGCGACCGCCGCCGCTGGCTCAGCGACGCGTACGAGCTGGTGGAGCTGCACGTGACCCCCACCGCCCAGGGGCACGGGCTCGGCACCCGGCTGCTGCGCGGGCTGCTCGACGGCGCGCCCGGTCGGGTGGTCCTGCTCTCCACGCCCGAGGTGCCCGACGAGCGGTCCCGCGCCTGGCGGCTCTACCGCTCCCACGGCTTCGTCGACGTCGTGCGTCAGATGCGCTTCCCGGGCGACGACCGGCCGTTCGCGATCCTCGGCCGGTCGCTGCCGCTGTCAACCGCCTGACGCCCGCGCCCCGTCCGGGCGCTCAGCCGAGCGTCTCGTGGACGACCGTGACCAGCCTGATCAGGCCGACAAAGGCGAGCGCGGCCCACACGAACACGGTCACCGTGCCGATGCCCGGCACGAGGTCGTCGTTCGTCAGCCCGCCCAGCCCGGCGGCGACCAGGCCGAGCACCACGACGGCCACCCGTACGCCGCGTCCGCCGATGGTGGCCACGCCGCGCCCGGTCATCCCGACCAGCACCGCGCGGGCGCGGATGTACTCGAACAGGCCGGTGAGCACGCCGCTGGCGACCACCGCCCCCGCGGGCGCGCCCAGCATCCAGAACACCGCCAGCCAGCAGATCTCGCAGACCCGGTCGGTCACCGGGTCGTAGACGACGCCGAGCCGGGTGAGCCGGCGCGTGTTCACCGCGACCGGCCCGTCCAGGGTGCCAGCCACCGCGGCGACCAGCACCAACGCCGCCGCGACGGCGGGGGCGCCGCCCCGGTAGGCCGCGACCGGCAACGCGAGGACACTGCCGACGATCGCGATGGTGCGCAGCAACCACGGCGCCGTCCGGACCCGGCCGAGGAGCCGGCCGAGCCGGTTGGTGCCCCAGCCGATCCCGCCGGTGAGAGCGACGAGCGGGACGGCGGTGCCCCCGTCGTCGTCGCTGTTCCAGGGCAGGTTCAGCCGTGGCGTGCCCACCGCGGCGCCCCGCCGCCCACGACGACCCGGTCAGACACGGGCGTCCAGGCTGAGGTTCTGCCACACCTCACGGGTGGCGGTCGACCGGTTGAGGGTGATGAAGTGGATCCCCGGCGCGCCCTCGCCGAGGAGGCGCTCGGACAGCCGGGTGGCGAACTCCACGCCGATCGCCTGCACGGCCGCGGGATCGTCGGCGACCGCCCGCAGCCGCTCGGCCAGATCGGCCGGGAAGACGGCACCGGAGAGCATGGCCATCCGCTCGATCTGGCTCACGTTGGTCACCGGCATGATGCCCGGGATGATCGGCACGTCGCAGCCGGCGGCCACGACCGCGTCACGCAGGCGGCACCAGTCCTCCCAGCGGAAGAAGAACTGGGTGATCGCGAAGTCGGCGCCGCTGCGCACCTTGGCGACGAAATGGCGCACCTCGGACTCGAAGTCGGGCGAGCGCGGGTGCTTCTCGGGGAACGCGGCCACACCCACACAGAAGTCGCCGGACTCCCGGACGAGGTTGACCAGCTCGGACGCGTAGGTGAGCCCGTCCGGGTGGGGCACCCACTCGCCCTGCGGGTTGCCGGGCGGGTCGCCCCGGACGACGAGCACGTTGTGGATGCCGGCCCCGGCGTAGCGCCCGATGACGTTGCGCAGCTCACCGACCGAGTGGTCGACCGCGGTGAGGTGGGCCATCGGGAGCAGGGTCGTCTCGGTGGCGATGCGCTCGGTGACCGAGACCGTGTTGTCCCGGGTCGACCCGCCGGCACCGTACGTGATCGAGACGAATGACGGCCGCAGCGGCTCCAGCTCCCGGATCGCCTGCCACAGGTGCCGCTCCCCGTCCGGGGTGCGTGGGGGGAAGAACTCGAACGAGAACGTCGGGGTGCCCGCGCGCAGCAGCTCACCGATGGACGGCGCGCCGGAGGGCAGGGTCGAAGGGAGTCCAAGAGCCACGTAACGACTCTAACCGGCCCACCGGCCGTCATCGGGGATCGTCCCACCCCGTGCCCCGCCGGGCCGCACCGCCCGCGCCGTCGCCCCAGCGGCCCCGGTTGGGGCGACGGGCGTTGCGCCGCCCGACGCGCAGGGCCCCGATGAGCCCTCGTTCGGCGGCCCGGCGGGCCGCGCACGGCCAGGGCTGGTTGCACTGCCGGCACGGGGTCGGGCCAGGGCCTGCGTCCGACGGGGGCGAGTGGTCACGGAACAGCCGGACCGCCACCCGCCAGTAGGAGGGGTCGGCGCCGGGTGGCGGGTCGTCCGGCGGGTCCTGCGGGTCGAACGAGACGTGGATCATCAATCCTCCTCGCGGCTGGGGCCGTACGGCTAAAGCCAACCGCCCCAGCGGGCCGCTGGGAGGGGCCAGAGAAGGTGGCGTTCAACGCGGTGAGGGCCAAAGAATCTATCAAGCGTCAATGCCTTACGTCGCTCACGGCGTTGTGTCGTACGCCCGTGGCATTCTCGGACCGTTCGCGGGCACCGAGGGGTCGGGAGTCACGCCCGGCGGACGGGGTCAGGGGTCAACACGCACACGGGTCACCGCGGCCAGCCACGGAGGGACGATGCGGCACGACACCGACCTGGGCCGAGCACTGGGCACTCTGCTGTCCGAGGCCCGTCACCGTTGCGGGATCAGCCAGGCCCGCCTGGCCGACCGGCTCTGCGCCTCGGCGGGCGTGGCGACCGTCACGCGGCACGAGATCTCCCGCTGGGAGCGTGGCGAACGCGTGCCCAGCGGCTTCTGGCTGGGCTGGCTCGCGCTGAGCCTGGACGTCCCGGTGGCGGCGCTGGAGCGGGCCGCCGCAGCGGACCGCCGGACCCGGCCCGGGCCGGCCCTCGGCCGCTGGCGGCTCGTCCAGCCCGGCGTCTACGCGCGGGTGCCGGGCACGGCCGCCGCCTGAATCAGCGCGATCGCCCGTGAATACGCGATATTTCGAATAATGTGAGGGTCACACGTTATATCGCTGACTGACCGTCTTAGCCGTTAGCTGTCTCCCTACCCCTTTATCGGGAGAAGCCATGCGTGGACCCCTCTGCTCCCGCGCGGTCGTCGCCGCCGGGATCGCGCTCATCGCCGCGGCGCTGGTGGTGCTCGGCGCGAGCCTGCCCTCCGGCGCGACCGAGGGAGCTTCAGCTCACCGGGCGCACGTGATCCGGCCGCTGCCGCTGCCCCCCGGAGCCCGGCCGGTCAAACTCGCTCCCTCCGACGTCGGTGGCGTCCGGGTGGGAGTCCAGGTGCTGCCGACGGGCACCACCGCAACAGTGCCCACCGCCTCTCTCACACCGACCCCGACGCGCCCGCCGACCGCGACCTCCACCGGCACGGCGCCCACCACGACAGCCCCGGCGACCGAGCTGCCGGTCGTGGAGTCGCCGCCGGCCGGAGCCGACAGGGTGGGCGGAACAGATGGCGCCGGACTCCCGACCGGTGCCGGCATGCCGGTCACCGGGCAGAGCGGGCGCGCTCTCGCCGTGCGGCTGGCGGCCTCGTTCGCCGCCATGGCCATCGGCGCCGCGCTGCTCGTCCTGGCCCGCCGCCGCCGCGACCGCCGGCCGGGCGCGTGACCCGCTGACGCGTGGTCTGACGTACTCGAGGTCGTTCCTCGCCGCGACCATGCAGCCAACGTCGCCCGTGCTGGCGATGTTGCCTATTTGCATTAAAGCGGTCATTTAGTATTTAATCTCCCTTGATGGTTCCAGTCTCTGCCGCACCCTTGGGAAGGGTGGCGTCCACGATGTTGGTGGCAGGGTCCGCTACCCCGGCGGGCCACAACGCGGCCATCGTGCGCTGTGGCACCCCACCCGGCGACCGGACCGCCGCCGGTCACCGGGCCAGTGGGGGGCCGCCACAGCGGGCGGAGCACCTACCGCGGAGCCGATGATGGCTAAGCGCACGATGGCCGGCGGGGTCTGCCTCGCGGTTGCGTTGAGTGTCACGGCCGTGAGCCAGGTCGCCGCGAGCCCGCTCCACCCGCCTGTCGCGGCACCGGTGGCGGCCGCAGCGCCCGCGGGCGTGGCGTACAACCCGGTCGCGGGCAATCAGGGCTTCGACGTGTTCATCAAGGGCAACTCGGAACTCAACGCGGGCGCCATCACTGGTGGCTTCGCGACCGGGGGGACTCTCTCGGTCAGCCCGGTCGACCTGGCTTCACAGCGTCCGGTGACGGTGACCAGCGCGGTAGCGGGACATCTGCGGACCGCGATAACCGACGGCGACCCGACCACCTATTGGCAGAGCGCAACCGGCTTCCCCCAGACAATGACGATCGACCTGGGAAGCTCGATGATCGTCAGCTACTCGTTGATGCGCTATCCGACGGCCGGACGGGTCACGAAGTTCACCCTGGACTACAGCACTGACGGCACCACCTTCAACCAGGCGAGCATCAGCACGTATGTCGACGGCGCCGACCAGCGGATCCAGGTCATCCAATTTGTTACCGAGGTCACCGCCCGATATCTGCGGATCAATTTCGTCGCTGACGCGGGGAACACCGCATCCAACGCGGCGGTCAGCGAGTGGGAGGTCTACCGCAGCAACAGTTCCCCACGCGAGGTCCCGGTGGGGGCTGATGGGGTGTCCACCTTCCGCGACAGCGTCGACGCGGCCGGCACCCAGGTCGGCGTGCTGGTCGGGGGGCGGGCCAACATCGCCGGGTGGGGCAACGGGTACGTGACCGCAGCCACCGGGACCACTATCAAGATTGGCGACGTCTCGGGAACCGATATCAAGGCGGACGGCACCAAGGCCGTCGTGGTGAACCGGGGCAACACCACCGTGAGCCCGGCGCTGCGCACGGCCGGCGACCAGCCGGCGAGCACGGTGCTGCGGCCCGGCCTGGTCGACTTCAACAGGGCGTTCGCCGCCTACAGTGCCCGCGCCGTCGGGCTGGCCCAGTGCGCCAACACCGTAACCGCCAACATCAGCTTCGGGACGGCCGTCATCTCGTTTGACACCAGCGGCGCGCCCAAGCAGTACGTCTGGAATGTCACAGCCGCCGAACTCGCGTCTGTCGTGAACATCCAGCTTCTCAATGTGCCCTCCAGGGACTTCCCCCTGGTGATCAACGTCGATACCACCGGCAGTAACAACTTCGCCTGGGCGCAACCCAACATATACGGGACCGGCGTCACTTTCGCGACCGGCGCCTACGTGCTGTTCAACTTCCCCACCGCGACCCAGATCGACATAGCCCAGGGCCAGAACACGCTGGGCACCCTGTTCGCCCCACGCGCCACCCTCCTGCTGCATCCGAACGGCCAGATCATCCACGGCGGCGTCGTCGCGGCCGCCCTCGTCCTGGGCGATCGCACCGGCAACAACCCCGAAACCATCAAGCGGACCCCCCTGGACATGTCGGTTCAGTCGTGTGGCCCCGCCGCCGCGATCGTGAAAGTGGCGACGCCGAGTACCTACGTGGGGCGGGGCGGCACGGTCACCTACACGGTGACCATCACGAATGTCGGCGTCGCCTTCGCCGGGGGCACGTACACCGACAACCTGAGCGGGGTGACCGACGACGCCACGTACAACAACGACGCGGTGGCAACCGCCGGCGGCATCAGCTGGAACGCCGGCACCAGCACCCTGACATGGGCCGGCGACCTGGCCGCCGACCAGGTGGCCACGGTGACCTATTCGGTGCTCGTGAACAAAACCACGGGCAACGGGAAGCTGGTCAACACGATCACCTCGGGTCCCGGTACGAACTGCGGAACCAACCCCGACGCCTCCTGCACGTCGACCGTCCAGATCATTCCCTCCGTGACGATCGTGAAGACGGCGTCACCGGCCTCGTACGTGCCGCCGGGCGGCAAGGTTACCTACACCGTCACGATCACAAATGACGTGCTCGCCAATCCCGGGGCCGCCTTCACCGACAACCTGACCGGGGTGATCGACGACGCCACGTACAACAGTGACGTCACGGACGGCGGCGCGGGTGGGTCGTTCGATTGGAACCCCACGACCAGCCGGCTGAGCTGGCGGCTGGACATGACCCCCAACCAGGTGGTGACCGTGACCTACTCGGTGACCGCGAACAAGACCGGCGACGGCCAGCTGGTCAACCAGGTCACCACGGAGAACTACGTGAGCAACTGCTCGCCGGGGCCGGATACCCGGTGCAGGAAGACCGTCCCGGTCTCCAGCACGCCGCCGTCGATGACGATCGTGAAGTCGGCCTCGCCGGCCGCATCGGTGGCTCCTCAGGGCACCGTGACCTACACCGTCACGGTCACCAACGGGTCGATCGCCTTCACCGGGGCGGCTTTCACGGACAATCTCACCGGGGTGGTGGACGACGCCACATACAACCTCGACGCGGTGGCGACCGCCGGCAGCGTCACCTGGAACGCCGGAGCCAGCACGATCAACTGGAGTGGGAGTCTCACCCCGGGACAGGTGTTCACGGTGACCTATTCGGTGAAGGTCAACCGGACCGGCAACGGGCAACTGCTCAACAGCGTCAGCACAGCGAGCGGGGCGAGCAACTGCTCACCGGGGCCGGACAGCCGGTGCACGAAGACGGTCGCGGTCGCGTCCACCATCACCCTGACCATGGTCACCGACAACTTCTCGCTCTCCGGGCCGCCCGGCAGCACGCCCGGCCTGGCCGACGCGATCACCATGAAGGTCGTCACGGACAGCCTGACCGGCTACCAGGTGCTGGTCAAGGGCAGCGCGCCACAGCTGCTCCCGGTGACGGGAACCAATCCGGACCGGATCGCCATCAGCAATCTGCTGGTGCGCGATTATCAGTCAACCTTCCGGCCGCTGTCGGACTCCGTCCTGGTGACGGTGCGGCGGCAGACCGCTCCGTCGGCGGTCGGCGGTGACCAGTTCGGCAACGACTACCGGGCGACCATCCCGTTCGTGCGGCCCGACCAGTACCAGACCACGCTGGAATATGTCGCGGGCACCCTATGACCCGTCATGGGCCTGCGGCGCCTAACCCTCGTCCGCGCGCATCGCGCGCGCGGCGGTGAGCACCTGCGCCCGGTAACGACGCCGTGCCAGATACAACACGAGGGCGGCGACGGCGATGAGCACGAACGCGCCACCGACGAGATGCAGCGGAATGATCACGATACGGAACGTCACGACCTGCGGCTGCCCGTCCGCGCTCGGCACCGTGAGGCGCGCCGAACACCAGCAGAACAGCGGTGGGCGGCGCCAGTCGGTGGTGATCTCCCGGGTCGCGCCACGCACCACCGTGAAGTCGGGGAACTCGACCGTCCGGCCGCCCACACGGATCTTCAGGCGGTTCGCGTCCCGGAAGTCGCGGTGCACGGTGCCGGTACTCTGGGCGGTCGCGGCGATCCGGATCGGGCCACCGAGGGCGAACGACGGCGCGCTCAGTCGCGCCAGGCGCACGGAGTCGTCTACCGGCCCCGGCACCGTGATGTACACCGGCGTGCCGATGCCCCTGTTGATGCGGATGTTGCCACCGTCCGCGGGCGCGGGTGACATGAACACGAGAGCCACCTGGTGGTCGCCGACCTCCGGGTTGCGGGGAACGGTGACCCGGACCTGGACGGCCCTGGACTTCTTCGGGCCGATCGTGAAGCGCTGGGGCCGTACTGTTATCCACGAACTGGCGGAATACTCCGCGTGCTCCTGGAAGATCAACGAACCGTTCGGCGCGGGTACGAAGTCGCGCTTGCCGACCTCGACCTTCATCGGCGTGCGGCCGTTGTTGTACACCGTGACCGACAGCGTCTTGCCCACGGCATCGCCGCTGACGACGAGCCGGGTCGGGCTCACCGTCATCGAGAAGTCCGCCGACGACGAGCCCCGCGCCCGCGCTACTGCTCCGCTGCCCGACGTGGTGATCAGTACACAGAGGATCGTCGCGATCCGTGCAACCACCGGGCCAGGCGACTGACGTCTATTCATGTCCCCGCTATGTGGTGGTCGCCGTGTACGTGATGATCGCCTGGTAGGTGTCGTTCGGCACGGCCGGGATGACGACCCGGTAGGTGGTGACGATCGTGTCGCCGTTGAGCGCCGACGCGTCCGGATCCGTGTGGATCACGGTGGGCGCGGTGTCGGAGATGACCTCGAACGAGCCACCGCCCGCCTGTACGGTGAGGTTGGCGATCGGGATCCGGCCGGCTCCTCCGCCCTGGGGCGTCAGTTCGGCGCGATCCGACTGGACGCTGAGGGTGTACCCGGTCGGGTTGTTGGTGACCACCGTGGCGCTCACCGGCTGCCCGTTGGCCACCGTCTGGCCGGGGCCACCGATCAGCTGGATGTCGTTACGGTCCAGGTTGAGGGTGATGCCCACACCGACGATCACGTCCACCCGGACGGTCTCGGAGTCATCGGCGGCGAGCGCCTGGCCGCCATTCCCCAGCGCCGTGACCAGCCCCGCGGCGACCACGACGCCAGCTGGAATGAGGCGTTTGCGAATAAAAGAGTTTTTCATGAGATACTCACCCTTTCATCTCTTTATGGGCGCTATCTGCACCATACGCGGATCTTTGTCCAGATGATGAGCTGTTAAGCCATCTTTAGGGCCTACCGCGCCCGGTGCGATCACCGCCCCATCGCACGCCCTCCGCGCCGACGGGCTAGCGTCGAGCGCGTGCACCCGGCTGACCACGCGGACCTGCGCGCGCGGGTCGGGAAGGCGCTCAGCGCCTTCCTGACCGAGCAGCGTGCCCTGCTGTCCGGCATCGACCCCGCCCTCGCCGATGTCGCTGACGCCATCGACGACTTCGTCCTCGGCGGCGGCAAGCGCCTGCGACCCGCGTTCGCGTACTGGGGCTACCGGGCCGCCGGCGGCGAAGACGACGACGCGGTGGTGGCCGCGGTCGCCGCCCTCGAGTTCGTCCAGGCCAGCGCGCTGATGCACGACGACCTGATCGACGGCTCGGACACCCGCCGGGGCGTGCCCGCCGTGCACCGCCGGTTCGCCACCCGGCACACCGGTGCGGGCTGGCAGGGCGGCGCGGACGCGTTCGGCGCGGCGGCCGCCGTGCTGCTCGGCGACCTGTGCCTGGTCTGGTCCGACGAGCTGCTGCACACGTCCGGCCTGGACGCCGCCGCGATCGGCCGCGCCCGGCCCGTCTTCGACCTCATGCGCACCGAGGTCACCATCGGCCAGTACCTCGATGTGCACACCCAGGTCACCGGGGACACGTCGGTGCGCCGCGCCAGCACCGTCGCGCGCTACAAGTCCGCGAAATACACGGTCGAACGTCCGCTGTTGCTGGGCGCCGCGATCGCCGACGCGCCGCCGGCCGTCAGCACCACCCTTTCCGGGTACGGGCTACCGCTCGGCGAGGCGTTCCAGCTGCGCGACGACGTGCTGGGCGTGTTCGGCGACCCGGCGACCACCGGCAAGCCGGCCGGCGACGACCTGCGCGAGGGCAAGCGCACCTACCTCGTCGCGGCCGCCTTCGACGCGGCCGACCGGGCCCGGGCCGACGCCCTGAGCGCCGGCCTCGGCGACCCGGGGCTGACCGCCGACGACGTCACCCGCCTGCGCGACATCATCGTCGGCACCGGCGCCCTGGACCGCACCGAGCGCCGCATCGCCGACCTCACGGCCGCCGCGCTCGCCGCCCTCGACGCGGTCGGACTGGACCCGCAGGCGACCGCCATCCTGCGCGACCTGGCCGCGGCCGCCACCAGCCGCACCGCCTGACGTCGGACCCGGCCGTTAGGGGGCCGGCATGCTGAGCGAAGACTCCGGCCTGCCAGACCTCCTGCGCAACCAGATCGCCCTGGCCGACAGTCCCTTCGACGCCGTGGTCTGGACCGGCGTGGAGTACTACACGGAGGAGCTCGCGGACGAGGCCGAGGACGAGGGCACGGATGTCGCGGTCGATGGGGCGGAGATCGTCCGCACGGTGTGGGAGCTGACGCGCTGTTCGCCGAGCACCTCGCGGAGCAGGCCGGTTGGCCGGCGGTCACCGACTCGGACCGGTTCACCGCCGCGTTCGCAGAGCTGGGCCGCTCGAACGTCGCCGCCCGGGAGGCGTTCAGCTGCTGCCAGAACTGCGGCCACGCCGAGATCCTCGACGGCTACCCCCGGGACGGGCTGCCGCGCGGCTACGTGTTCTACCACCAGCAGGACGCCGAGTCGGCCATCGCCGGCCAGGGCCTCTACCTGGCCTACGGCGCGCCGGACGACCCGGCGGCGTTCATGGGCGAGGTCGTCGACGTCCTGCGGCGGCACGGGCTCGAACCGCGCTGGAACGGCTCGACCGGCACCCGCGCCTTCGTCCCGCTGACCTGGCAGCGACGCCGGACCGGGCGGCTCGCCGCCCACCCGGGCGCGCTGCCCGGCGACGACGTCACCGTCGAGGCCGAGCCGATCGGATGGGACGGCCCCGGCGAAGCTGGCCGGCGGCGTGGCTGCTGCGGACGAGGCCGGTGTTCCCGCGCGCGTTCGCGACCTACACCTCCCGGTCGGGGGCGGTAGTCCAGCACAACTGGAACCCCGACGCCACGCTCCGGCTGGAGCACCTCGACCCGGCCACGCGCACGTCGCACGGCCGGCTGGCCAGCCCCGCCGAGGTCGACCAGGTGATCACCGCCCTCGCCCTGGAGGACCGGGTCACCGTCGCCGACCTCGGCCCGCTGGACAGCACCACCTGGTAGCCGGCGGGCGTCACAGCACCAGCAGGTGCAGCGGCGGGCGGGCGATCGTCACGCGCGTTCCGGCCGCCGCCGCGAAGACCTCCAGGGCCAGCCGCCACGCGGGCGGGTCGGCCTCCGCCAGCGCGTCGGCGTCCGGCCATAGCAGCGCGACACCCGGCCCGGGCAGCCAGGTCAGGTCCCTGAGGCAGTCGGCCAGGGCGTCCCAGTTCTGCCCGTACCAGTGGGGGAAGTCCAACGCGCGGCCGCAGGCGGCGAGAAAGGCCGCACCGTCGCGGACGCCGGCCTCCGGCAGCCGGCGCACCGTCCAGCCGGCGGCGCCCACCTCGGCGGCCAGCACGTCGACCGACGGCACCGGCGCGCCCCGGTGAACGCCGGGCGCGACGGCGCCCGACAGCAGGGCGGCGGCCGACAGGGCGGTCACAGCATGACCTGGCGGAACGTCAGGTAGTGGTCCTCGGTGTAGTAGACGTCGCCGGCGCGGCCCACGACGAGCCGGCGCGCACCCCGGCCCGGCTCGTCCGGCGTCTCGACCGTGAACTCCCGGTAGTAGCCCTCCTCCTGGTTGGGCAGCCGGTGCTCGTAGTTACGGAACTCGGAGCCGTCCTCCCGGTCGGGGTACGGGCCACCGCGCTCGATGAGCCCCAGCGTGTCCTGCGCCTCGGCCGGCAGCTCGTAGTACTCCATCGGCGGCAGGCTCGAGCGGGGCGTGCCCGAGGCGGTCGGCATGGTCACCGACGGGCCCGCGTTGTTGTCGCCCCCACCGCCGCCACGCAACATCAGCAAACCCAGCACGACCACCGCCGCGGCGGCGACGCCGATCCACGCCCGTCTCCCGGCCACGCGTCCCCCTAGCTCCGCCTCCCCGGGCCCCCGAGTGATCCTTACCAGGACCGTACGGTCGGGCAAGGCGACGCGGCGTCCGATATGACATGATCCGCAGATGCCTGCCCCCGGGAGGGTGACCGACGCCCGCCGCGCCGGCCTCGCGCGCTATCTCGGGCTCGGCGGGTCCGCGCTGCTCGCGGTGGCCGCGACCCGGGTGGGCGCCCAGCCCGGCCGGGCCGACCTCGACGGGCTGCCCCACGCCGCCGAGGTGCCCTGGGTGCTCGCCGCCGTCGTCGGGCTCGCCGCCGTGGCGCTGGCCTGGTGGCTGGTCGACCGGCTGGCCGTCGCGCCACCGACCCGGTGGCTGCTCGTCACCGTCGCGCTGTGGGCGCTGCCGGTGCTGGTCGGCACGCCACTGGCCAGCCGGGACGTCTACGCGTACGCCTGCCAGGGGGCGACCGCCGCCGCCGGAGCGGATCCGACGACGACCGGACCGGCCGTCCTGCCGTGCGCCTGGCTCGGCTCGGTGCCGCCGATCTGGCGCGACGCGCCGAGCCCGTACGGGCCGTTGGCCACCCTGGTCTCGCACGCGGCGGCCGGGCTGGCCGGCGACCGGCTGGCCGTCACGGTCGGCGTGCGGCGCGCGGCGGCGCTGCTCGGTGTGGTCCTGGCCGCC